>CAUJKL010000084.1 GCA_963204995.1 Planctomycetota bacterium
CGGCGCATCTCCGAATGCGATTCAACCTGTGCGCGGCCACCGGGATGTCTTCCATCATCCACCGGTTGCCTTGCTTACTGCCGGAACTGGCTCAACTGTCGAACTCGAAGTTCACCTTGCCTTCGTGCAACTTCAATCGCGCGCTGAAAGGCTGGCCCGCTTTCGATTTGAAGCCCTTTAAGACCGCCGTCTTGCCGTCGCGCAACAACGTCTTGGCCGTGCCGGCCGAAATCCGCTTGCCCGACATCGTCTTCCAAATTGTCAAGCCGCAACCTTCTCGCCAGCGACTGCAACTAAACGACTTCTTCTGCTCAACGACTTGCGCCCCGCACAGCGGGCAAGGGCCGAGATCCTGTGCGGCTTTCTCCTTGGTCGGTCGAGTCGAGCCACTGGCGGCTGGCGGCTTCCGCGCCGACGTCCGACGATTTGTCGTTCGGCGCGTTGATTTCCCTCGCGATTGTTCGTCGCCTTGGGGCACGGGGATTTCGACCACCGCGCCTGAATCCAACATGCTCAGTATGAAGCCCCGGCCGTCGCCGAACTGAATTGGCTCACTGATCACACCGTGCTGCAACAGCTCGCGGATTTGTCGCGGGTCCAGATCGCGGTCTCGGTAACTGGGCTGGAGCACGAACTGGCAACCCCTGTGCCACGCCGAACAGCCGAAGGCGCGCTTGCCAGCAATGACCGGTTGTCCACACTGCGGGCATTCGCCGAGCCGCTGTTCGTCGATCGCTGTGTCGTCGCTGGAATGAATGATGCGGCGAGTATAGTCGGCAATCTCTTGCATGAAGCCTGCGGGTGAAGTCTGGCCGGCTTCGATGCGGTTTAGTTTTGCCTCCCATTCACCCGTCAGCTCAGGCGACTTGAGGTTACGATCGCGAACGAGCGCCACGAGGTAGCGGCCGAGGTCGGTTGCCACGAGGTGTTTCTTCTCGCGCATGATGTATTGACGCTTCAGCAACGTCTCGATAATGGCGGCGCGAGTCGCCGGCGTGCCGAGCCCTTTTTCCTTGAGCGCTTCGCGCAGCTCGGCTTCTTCGACTAGCTTGCCCGCCGTGTCCATCGCGCCCAGCAGCGTGTTCTCGGTGAAATGTTTGGGCGGAGACGTTTCGCCTGGCTTGATAAACGGTTCATGCGAACCGCTCTCAAGAGGCGCGAACTCGGGCAACGTTTGCTCGTCCTCGCCTTCCAGCTCGGCGGTCTTGCGAGGATACAATTCGGTCCAGCCCGGCGACACCACGCGCACGCCTCGGGCGCGAAACGGCACATCGCTGGCGACACCATCGACCGTCGTCACCTCTTTCAAGCAAGGCGGATAAAACGCCGCAATGAATCGTACCACGATCGCTTCATAAACCTTCTGTTCCCGGTCGCGCAAAGTGCCCGGTGCGGTGCCGGTGGGAATAATCGCGTGGTGGTCGGAGACCTTTTGGTTGTTCACGATCCGCGCGCTGAAGGGGAGCGATTGCAGGTCGAGCTGGGCCACCTCGTTGGGTTTCACGGATTGCAGCTGCCGCAGGATGCCCGGCACTTGCTTCTTCATGTCCGTGGTCAAGTATCGCGAGTCGGTGCGGGGATAGGTGATCAACTTGCTTTCATAAAGTGATTGGGCACTCTGCAGCGTGTCCGCCGCCGACATCCCATAGCGGCGATTCATATCGCGTTGCAGTTCCGTCAAGTCGTACAGCTGCGGCGGCAGCGACTTTTCCGGTTTGCGTTCTACTTTCTGGATGACCAGCGGGTGTTTGCTCACGCGTTCCAGCAAGTCCTGCGCGTCCTGCTGCTTGTCAAAGCGATCGCCGGCATAACGAAAACAGACCTGGCGATAGTTCGTCAGCAACTCCCAAAAGGGTTGCGGTTTGAAAGTCCGAATCTCGTCATCTCGGCGGACGATCATGGCTAACACGGGAGTTTGCACGCGACCGAGGCTCCACAGAATGCCCGCCGAGCCATAACGCACCGTATAGTTCCGCGTTGCATTCAGTCCGACGATCCAATCGGCTTCGCTTCGACACTTCGCGGCAGCGTACAGATTGTCGTATGCTGCCAAGGGCCGCAGCGAGCGAAAGGCGGCTTGAATGGCCTGCGGTGTGAGCGAACTGAGCCACAGTCGTTGGGCTGGCTTACGCGTGCAGCCGGCCAGCGTGAGGATATAGCGAAAGATCAGTTCTCCTTCGCGGCCTGCGTCGGTGGCGCAGATCAGTCCGTCCGCCGCATGGAGCAAGCGCTTGACTATCGCGAATTGTTCCCTCGCCCCTTTGTCACCCCGCAGCTTCAACTCGAACTTCTGAGGGATGAAAGGCAACGTGTCTAACGACCACTTCTTGAGCGAGCGGTCGTAGTCCGCAGGTTCTTTCAGTTCCACCAGATGGCCAAACGCCCAAGTCACCTGATAGCCACCGCCTTCGAAATAGCCCTCATGCCGCGAGGTGGCTTTGAGAAAGGCGGCCAGGTCGCGGGCCACCGACGGTTTTTCGGCGACGACTACCTTCACAAGTCACCCGTTCGTTCAGTCGGAAGTATCGACAGCATTTACGATCCTCATTGACCAACCGATGACGAAGCGCGGAGGCAACGCTCTACTTCGCCGCCTCCAGCAGTGCCAGGAATAATAACAGGAATAAAAGAATCGCGACAATTCCCAAGATGATCGTCAGCACTACTGGCTCCGTTTGCTTGCCGAATAACAGCGGCGGGTGGCTGTGGCGGAGTCTTCGACTTCACGGCTGATTGGAGTTCATGGTAAGCCGAGGCTTCGCGGACTCAGCCCCAGCCATCTCCACCTCGGTCCATGAAGTTATTTCTTGGACGATCCTAACAGCGGCAACAGCGCACCGATAAAGATGACGTAAGCCAATCCCTTCATTAACCAGAAATTGCTGGCGACATCTTCGGGTCGAGGAATGACGCCTCCTTTGATCAAGGTCGCGACCGGTGTGGCTGCGTTCGCTACCAGATACGGAAACGCGCTGCCGAAATCGAACAGCAAGTACGCCGGGCAACCAAAAGTGCGGCCCCGGCAACGTACGGAATTCTTCGGTGAAGATTGGCTCCCCTGAATACAACGTGCAGCCGCTGATTTCGATGTTGTAGATTACCTGTCTGAGCACCGACAACGTGGCCAACCACAACAGCCCTCCGCCGTAGACTGCGGTGACCTTCGGCCCCACCAGCCACTCGCCACCACAAATCGCCGAGGCTCCCATCACTAGGCCCGGCCTGAGCATCGCGAACCAATTTCTCCAAGTGAACGTCGGCGTCACGACCAACTCGCCGGTCGTCCAACGCGGCATATCCTTCGCGCCCGGATGCGGCGCTTCAGACTTCGCCGCGGCGGAGGACTCGGGCGAGCCGTTTGATTTCACGGTTGATATTTCTCCTCGGCGATTTGCCTGACTCGGCTATCGAGCTTTGCACGGAAAGGAATTGTGTTCGCCTTGCCTCGCCCGACGCAACTCTCCGAACCGCTTTCTTTCAACTTTGTTCTGCGAAGCGCAGATTTGTCGGTTGATTGCGGACGGAATTGAGCGACGATGGTAGAATCTTTGCAACTTCGACAATGGCAGGAAAGCTAACGTAGACGAGTGACGATGAGTAATCTGACACTTGCCCTGCTCGGTCGAAAGCCATCTCGGCAAGTAAAAAAATGGCAGACGAAAATCCAGAAGGTCACCGATTTGCTGGTCGCCGAATACGGAACGCCGTCGCTCGGCAACTTTCGCGACCCCGTCAAGGAAATCTTCTACATCGTTCTGTCGGCGAGAACGACGGAGTCGCTGTACAAGGAGGCTCACAAACGTCTTTCGCGAGAGTTTTTGAATCTTGAGGCGATTGCCAATGCACCGGTGGCAAAGCTAAGAAAGTGCGTGGCGACAGCCGGTCTGGGAAAAAAACGTGCGGTGCAGATAAAGGCTATTGCTTCAAAACTCCTGTCCGATTTCGGCACCCGACCGGCCGGCAAGCTTCGGCGTCTCTCGGCGGAAGAAGCCTACGCCTATCTGCGAAGTCTGCCCGGCGTAGGGCCGAAGTCGGCGCTTTGCGTAATGATGTACAGCCTCGGCTTCGACGTTTTTCCTGTCGATGCCCATGCCCATCGAGTTCTTTGTCGAATTGGCTTGATCAAACCCGGTGCCAAGCACTACCACGCACAAGGCGTGCTGCCGGGATTTGTTCCGCCAGGAAGCAGCAAAGAATTGCATGTGGCGCTCATCGTCCATGGCCGTCAAATCTGCGAACCGAGAGTACCTCTTTGCAACGAATGCGCCATCCGGATGTTTTGCAACACGGGGCGCGATTCTAAAAGCTGATGGCTATTGAATGTGGACAAAGGTCGGATATCGCCTGTAATGTTTGAGATAAGTCTTCAGCAGGGAGAGCGACCGTTGTTCGTTGTCGTCGAAGCGAAATGGAATCTCGTTATGAATGTCGTTCGGATTGGAGTTCAAGGAAATCAGGTGTTCGATATGGTGCCGTTCCTTCGCCGAGATGTCAGGAACGGATAATTCGTGAACTTCGGTCCAATGTGAAGCACGAAACTGCCACTCGGCGAATACGTGATCGCTGCCAATTCGTTTAACGACAGCCTCGTCGGCAACAACTGATGTGACGGTCAACATTTGATGTTCGCCATCTCGATAACGAAAAATCCCTAAGGGAAGAATTTGAAGACCGTCTCCCTCGACCCCTTTCAGTGCAGCAATCTTAACTGACTCCGCAAGGAAAGCTGCAAACGCGTCGGACTCCAGATGCTCGAAAGAAACGTCCTCTGTCGGTAGATACTCCCCAAGTTGGACCTTCAAATTTTCAACGCAAATTGTCTCGTAGTCGGAATCACTCATCGCGAAAGATCGCTCCGGTCCCGCTCCGGGGTCATCGTTGTTTGAGGCGACTATACTTGCCAGGTAGCTTTCAAAATCTTTGCGTGTTGGTGATTCTGGGTCTCGCAGGTATGTATCGAAATCTCTCTGAGTGAGAACGCTTGCACGCCGTCGATAGGATTGCGAGTTCGCGTTCAAGGTGATTTTTGCGACATCACCCGGCGAGAGCTTTGAAACAAGCTGCCGAAACTCTCCGAGCTGTTTACCTCGTTTATTGGCTTCCGTGTAGTCCAGCCAGACGAGGAATCGCTTATTTGGGTGCTCGGAGACCAGACGATCGAATCCGTCGATAAATTGCTCGCTTGTTTGCTTGCGACACTCGATAAATCCGAGTCGGTTGAAGTCTTGGCGCTGACAAGTCGTCTTGTCGCTTTCAATTGAGATCATGTGCTCAATGGCAAAGCGAGAATTTACTTGCTTGAAGTCTTCGAGAAATCGCCCACCCATCGCCGCGTACAGATACTTGGAAGGACCATTCCAGACGCGAACGAAGTCGAGGATGTCGAGAAACAGTTGACGCTCGACAAACTTGTTCGGGCGAAGTTGATACGGAACGGCGTGGCCACTCACTGCTGTCCCCTCTTGGCGCGTTTCAGCGACTCATCAAAACAACGCCTGCCGACTTCGGCCCGTTCATGCTCTCGATCATCAAAGTAGTATTCCGCAACCAGTTCAATGTCCTTTTGATCCGCTGCGAAGCAGATTCGACGCTGCTTCTGTTTTTCTTCCGGAACGGGCAATTCCGGTGAATAGTAACTCAACTCGTTGTGTGTCCGGCTCTTCGTCAAGGTGGCCTCTTTCGCCAGCCTCACGATATCTGTAGGTCTTCGACTTTGGAGTGCGCTAAATGCTTCTTGAGTCTCCTCCTCTTGCTTCTTCCAGCGATTGGTGAACGACGTAAATTTCTTCAATCCGTCACGCATGAAATTCAGTGCGACGTGATATACTTCTGACGATGTGTCGATTCCTCGTTTGGTCGTATTCAGCGGTAGCTTCATCGAGTTCTTACTGCGGAAGAAAACGACACCGGCAATCGAAATGAATTGATTGTGATATCCGGGCGTTACGCCTTTCGTTCCCCAGCCAGTTTTGGAAGACTTGTCGTTGTACAAGACCACTCGGTTATTGCAGATAACCGTCCAACCCGCATTCTCGCGGGAGCTAGCGACGAGTTCCTCATCCTCCAACTCGGCCTCGGTAGCCAATGGTCGGTAGAAGCCGACGACAATATCGATCTGAATATCGTCGATCTTGCCGGTAAGAACATATGGTTCAATTGCTGGTCCGCGTATCGCTCCAAACGATTGAGGTGCCAAAAGCTTAATGCTCACGGGCTTGATTCGCGTGCCATTCAGCGTCACGACAAATCCCTTTTCCATGATCAACGCGTAGTGCCGAGCGATCTCCTTTTCGAGGTCTGCAAGAAACGGCGACCTTTCTTTGTCGAATTGGCGACTGATTCCGTCATTCAGACATGTGACGTTGATCTTCGTCCCGTTCTCCGAC
>CAUJKL010000085.1 GCA_963204995.1 Planctomycetota bacterium
CATCCTGCCGCCACGGCGCGGGCAGCGTCTGAAGGGGGAACTCCCTTGCCGCCGTAGATTACGTCTCGATACTCGTCCGCCCTCGCATTCTTCAGTTGTTCTTGTAGCGTTCGCAAACGTTCGATCAGTGCCGAGCGTTCCTTTTCAAACCACCCCGCCTCTTGTTCAAGCGAGTCTGCATCCGACTCACTCAAGCGACGACTAATCGCCTGTACCGATTGCTCCAACTGTTGCCGACTGTCCAGATCGCTTTCCAACACACTCACGCAAAGCGGTTTTAAATCTTCGACCAGGTGGTTCCGTAGAACACGCAGTGCTTTCGTCGTATGGCTGGTGACCAGCACGCTCTGATTTTTGGCGAGTAGATGGCCGATGAGATTGGCGATCGTATGACTCTTGCCTGTTCCCGGCGGTCCTTGAACGAGAACAGAACCATGCCGATCCAAGGTGCGAGCAATACGCAACTGCTCGGAGTTTGCGGGTTTCCCAAAAAGAACGTCCTCAGCAGGTCGCTCAGGACTGTGAGAGGAAGTCGATTCTTGGAAGCCGTTTTCTGGGGCGTTGGTATGGCCGCAGCCTACGATATTGTGGAAAGCATCACAGAAGTCATCTCGGCCTTCGATACTTTCGATGACACGTTGAATTGCCATTCCGAACCCTTTGGTTCGGGAACGTAAAAAGAGCACTGCACCACGTCCGACTGTCGGACTTATCGCACCAATTGGCGGACGCTTTTGGCCGACGAAAGTTCCTTGAGCGGACAGTTGATTGACAAACCCTTCAAGTACCCCGGAACATTCCTGGTCGAAAGGGTGATAACCTACCTCCTCAAATTCTTCTCGTTGAGATCGAAGGACTCGCGGATCAACGTCAGCAACGGATTGAAATAATCCGGTGTACAACTCGCTGCCGACGTCTGCATCAACAATCCGAAACTCTGGCTTCTTAGGATCGAAGGTCAACTGCGCACGTTGCAGCAGAACCGGGTGATAGATGTTTCCTTCTTGTTGCTGCCAGCTCAGAATTCCGTCACCGACGACCAGGTCAAATCTCTCACCCTCGCGTTCCATAGTGCCATGCAGGGCATACAACTTGTCGAACACAACCATCGCCGCACGGGCCGGTAACTCAGCCGCCTTCCAGGCGTCGCGTTTTTGCAGCCAACCTGCTAATGCGGTCGGCCGATCGGGGTCATCCGTGAATCGAACGGTCTGCGTCTCATCGTTCGCATCTGAAATGTTTCTCGCCTCGGAGACGTCGGCATTCTTGAAGGGATCATCCCATCCAGCGAGTACCCAGTCGCGTAATTCATCCGGCGGCGTCGGAGCCGTGGTCAGCTTGGGGCGGCGTACACGCAGTAAGAATTCAGGCCCACTATCGCTCTCTTCGACGACCTCCTCTTGAGCCGGGCGAACCACACGTTGAGGAAATTCAATTGATGGGTGCCGAGGGAACTCATCCAACCACATCGACCACGGCTGCTCTCGGATTTGGCGAACAGATGGATTGCGGTGCTCGTTCAGAGCCTTCAGATACTCGAATATCTGCTTGATTCGCTGCTTGGCAATTCGACGATCAGGCATAATTCAACCTCGCAACACGATTCCGCTGTTCGCGATGGACGCGGTCGATCAGCGTGCCCTTGCGGTGCCAAAAGTGCTGACCCGGCAGGGCGACCATGCAGTCGACCAAATTGGCGTCGATAGTCGCTTTGCGGATCTCCCCTTCGCCCGACTGATTGCTGCTCACGCTGCCGTTGGCCAGCACGAAGCCCGCGAAGCCGCTCGGCGACGAGTGGTGGATGAAGTGTTGCACCCAGGCGAAGCTCGCGATGTCGCCGAGGTACTTCACGATCAAAAGCCACGACGTTTGCTCGGTGTAATCCGGCGAGGCCGCACAGCCGGCCTCTTTCCAACGCACGTCGTCGATGTTTTTAAACGCTTGCTCAAACATCGTTACCTAGCTTCTTTGTGAACTATGCCACGTCGTCGAATCTTGCGCACGGATTGCCGGGACGCATCTACCAACATTCGGGACGAGCCAAGGGGACGCTTCGCAGGGTAGATGCAGAAGAGGCGAACGCCCCCAGGTTCGTTTTAAGTTCCAAGCGTAGCTATCGCTCGGAACACCCGAAGGACGTCAATGTAGCTCGCGGGCATCGGCTCGGCAACTAACGAGCTTGGAACGGCGTCTTGGCTGATGACACGAAAAAACCCCGCCAAGGCTGTAACCTCGTCGGGGCAACGAAACTAGGCTGTTCGCCTGAGTCCCGAGTGACATTTGGATTTTACCGCGAGTCAGCCTCGTTGGCAAAGGCTGATTCAACGACGAACGTGCTTCCACACAAGCCAGTTGCGCGGCACTCACTGTGACACCGTCTGGCGATCATTGGAGCGGTTCGGTGAAGAGTGCCGAATGCAGCCTGACGAATCGCGCTCTGGTGAAGCGACTCACTCGCTTAGGCTTGGGCTTCAGTATGAATCTCCGATCGTCTCACGGCAGCGTGTTCCGTGTTCATCTCGTTTACAATCTGTGCTGGCGAACACGGTATCCCGATGACAGCGGACGCAGGGGCCAGCTTCGCCCCACTGCGGCGATGATGGCGGGTGTAACGAATCGGCTTGGAAGTTCGAAGACTTGTACGATGCGGCGATGGGTGCGTAAACCACCGAACGGTGGTGGTGTTCTCTTGTTCCGCTGGACAAGGAATCACGGCCCTGCTAGGATCAACCCCGCGAGACACGTTCCCCAAAAAGCCCCCGATTGCAACTGTGATTGGGGGTCTTTTATTTGACTTTTCCAGCACGTTTCTGGTATCCTTTGAGCCACACGGATGAAGGCTCACCAGCTCGCAGGGAATGTGTCTCGCAAACCCCTTCCTTGCCATTCTGGCAAAGCCTCCAACGAATTCCACTTTTTCGTTTTTGCATGCGCACTGAGTGCGCTAGGAGGGAATCGCAATGAAGACAGTAGCTTGGAAAGCAGGCGATGGTCGAGAGTTTTTGTTCCAAGTGTGCTCACATGCTGGAAACTGGAGCGATGCAGGTGGCATTTACGTGTTCTCGAAGTTCGTAGCAGCAACAGGCGGGTGGGACGCATTCTACATCGGAAAATGCGAGAGCTTTAAGACTCGCATTCCTGGGCACGAGCGGTGGCAGGAGGCCGTTCGCACGGGAGCAGAAAACGTCCTGGCATGCCCGATCGAACAAGCTGGTCTGCGGGAAGCGGTTGAAGCGGCAATGATTCAACAGTTTGATCCACCGCTAAACAAGCAGCAGCCTGTTTATCAGTCTCGATATGCTTCTTGACGTCAACTTCTCGGTCCCGGATCACCGGAGAGTTCGCAACGATACCTAACGCCACTCTAGTCGCAACGTCTTCTACGCATATATGACGATTGACCCGACTATCTACGCTGCTACGATCATCGCGACTGCTGTCGCTACCATGTTGGCACATCGACTGCTCGACTGGATGCGACATCGAGACAAGTTGGTTGGCTTGGAGCGTACGAACGCAGCGCTTCAGGCGGAGAACGCGACGGCGAAGCAACAGGTTCGCGACCTTCAGAAAGACGTACACGATGTCACGGAACGTCTCAGAAAACACGAAAGCCGGGAAGCCGTCATCGCTAAATATAGATTTGAACCAACGAGCGGACTGTATCGACTTGGGGATCTTCATTTCTGTTTTCCATGCTTACACAACGCGCCGCCTGTCGAAGCTCCAATGTTCGACCAAGGCGACGGATTGGTATGTCAACTGTGCGGGCATTTCCACCGCACGAACAGCTAACGCAAACGAGAGCAATTAGGCGACTTGTTGTCGATTGGAGGAATCAATGCTTACTGAATCCGAAATCTGCGGCGTCATCGACAATATGCAGTGCGTGCGATGCACGTACAACGGCTACGACCGAGTCGAGGTGCTGCCGTTGGTATTGTTGCGAAACGACAAAGACCAGTTGATTCTCGAAGGCTGGCAAACGGCTGGAGAAAGCTCGTCTCGACAACCGCCGTTCTGGCTAAAAATGGACATCGATGAAATACTCAACTTTCAACTAACTGGTCGGGTGTTTGCACCACCAGAGATACCTGACGACTACAACCCCGATCGACGCTATCACGATATTCT
>CAUJKL010000086.1 GCA_963204995.1 Planctomycetota bacterium
CCAAAGCGGCGATGAATCGTCGCACTCCAAAAAGTGCAAAACTGGAACTTAGGTTCATTCGTTTTTGGGATTTGTTTCGGCCTTGGTCGGCCACTGAGTACAAGGCGTCGCTCCCTGTGAAACTGACCGCGCGACTTTCAAAAAATCTTTCCGAGTTGAAACGGAAGCAGCCAAAACGAAAAAAGCCTCCGTGCGGCAAGTGCAGCACGGAGGCTTTGGGTCGTCATCAAGTTCTGATCGCGATGCGATGGTGTGGGGTTAACCACCCCAGTTCCCGCCGCCGCCAGCTTTGACATTCGTTTTGATTTTCATCTTGGTGTTCCCTGGTTCTGAAGGTAGTTGTGTTTCTGACGACTTGACTGAAGTTAGCCGGTGTAGTTACCGCCGCCACCAGCCTTGACATTTGTCTTGACTTTCATGATTCAGCTCCTGTTTTGATTGTTTCGGGTTTTGTTTCGGCCTCGATCGGCCACAAGTAACAAGGCGGCAATTCCAGCGAAACTGACCGCGAGAATTAAAGATTTCTTTCCGGCCGGCATTGCACGCAGCTGGAACGAAAAAAGCCTCCGTGCCGCAAGTGCAGCACGGAGGCTTTCGATTGTCGTTGAGTTTCAATCGCGGCGCGATGGTGTGGGGTTAACCACCCCAGTTCCTGCTGCCGCCAGCTTTGACACTCGTTTTGATTTTCATCTTGGTGTTCCCTAGTTCTGAAGGTAGTTGCGTTTCTGACGACTTGACTGAAGTTAGCCGGTGTAGTTACCACCGCCACCAGCCTTGACATTTGTCTTGACTTTCATGGTTAAGTTCCTGTTTTGATTGTTTTTCGGGGATTTGTTTCGGCCTCACTCGGCCATAAGTAACAAGGCGACGTTTCATACAAAACTGACCGCGCGAATTGGAGATTTCATTCCGACCTGGATCGGTGGTGCCAGCAACGAAGACGGTAGCGCCGCGGCATATGCTGCAAGCTGAAGAGGGGGCGTCGTGAATTGTTTTAGATCTTCTTGTGCTTTACGAGCAAGGAAAGAAACGTCTCACCTTCGGCTTCAAGACAGGCGACGTAGAACTCGATGCCGTACGCTTGCACGATGAAGTCGCGATTAGCTTCAACTTCTGGCTTGCAGATGAACCCGGCCATTTCTTCGCTCCCTGTCGCATTGCGATTTTTTTCGGCCCCCACTTGGCCGCTAAGTAAGAGGCGTCGCTGCCAGAAAAACCGACCGCGCGTAGTAACGATTCCTGCCTCAACCACATGCGACGTGCCCGCAACGAAAAAAGCCTCCGTGCGGCAAGTGCTGCACGGAGGCTTTCAGTAGTGTGTGCGAGTCGATTCCTTGGTTCGATTGGGCTTATCCGGCTTATCCGCCCCAAATGTGTCCGCCGCCAGCTTTTACGTTCGTTTTGACTTTCATTGTGGTGTTCCTTTGTTTTTGGAGTTTGTGTGATTGTGGGTTCGACGATTCGACTGGACTTAGCCGCTAAAGTTTCCGCCGCCGCCAGCCTTGACGTTTGTCTTGACTTTCATGGTTCTGTTCCTGAGTTGGTTGTTTTCGGGATTTGTTTCGGCCTTGGTCGGCCACAAGTAATAAGGCGACGCTGTTAGCAAAACTGACCGCGCAAAGTGGAAATTAATTCTGTGCCGAGATTCTGCGTCTCGCCAGATTGCCAACTTGCGGCCACAACGCGACAATACAAACGCCAGCCTGGGTCCGAGACGCGAAGGTGGCCTTCGATGGCTGGCCGGCCACTGCTCCTATTTGTCGGTTGCCAACTCTTAGATTTGCGCAAATCGGATGACAGAGTCGGCTGAAGCGCTCGACATTGACTGTCGTAATTCTTGGCAAAATCAGCGGTCGGTTGCGGATGCTTTGACGCCTCTATCTGTATGCGTCAAAGTACTTTTGCAGCGGCGGCTACTTTCGTCAAAGGCAAGTTCGATGTTTCGTCGTGCTTCAAAACGCGCTCATCGTTCACGATTGCTTACTTTCGAGTCGCTCGAGAGCCGTATGTGTCTGTCGGGCGGCGGCGTGGTGGCATTGCCAGGCTGGGGCTGGGATCTGCCCGACACGAACCTGCCCAACTCCAGCAGCGCCGAGTTTAATCAAGCCATCACGACAGATTCCGCTCCGCAGCAAAGTCCGTCGATCGCCGTCGATCCACAAGATCCCAACCATCTCGTCCTGGCGTACATGGATTTCTCACGGCATAACGGCTATGCGGGGATAGGCGTTTCACGATCGTTAGACGGCGGCCAGTCGTGGCAACCGGTCTCGTTTCCATTGCCCGAGGCATTTGCACTTGGTGCGGCGGATCCGATCGTGAAGTTCGATCGTGTCGGACATGTCTTCGTGAGTTGGGTGTCCTTTGAAGGGCTCCGAGACTTGGAGGGGAACACGGGAGTCTTCGTGGCCCGCAGCGACGATGGTGGTCTCACTTGGAGGCAGCCGGTGGCCGTGACTTCGCATGTTTACGACGGAATCACCCGAGTGCCGTCAGAGATCTTCCCGGACATGGCCGTGGACAACGTGCGTACGCTGCCCAACGGTCAAGCCAATCCAAACTTTGGAAATCTCTATGTCACTTGGACTCGCTTCTATCCGGCGGGCCAGTTCCCAGGAGAGTCTCATGCAACCGGTGGCAGCGACGTGATGATTGCCGTTTCCCGGGACAGCGGTTTGACTTGGCAAACGCGGACGCAGACCGAATCGGGCACCGGCGTGGCCGAGACGGTACTACAGACCGCGACAAACACGGGTGCCGGGCTGAATGAACTCAACGGATTCTTGCAACGTTCGCGTGTCGCAGTTGGTGCCACCGGAGACGTGTCCGTGGCCGACTTTGCAGGAGCTTGGTTCTACGTGAACCACTCCGACGACGCGGGCCAAACCTTTCATGTTCCTAACCGAGATGATCTCTTCACGCTGCCCTTCGGACCGGGCTCCAAGCTGCTGACCGGCGGGCTGACCAACAATCGGTTGCTTACTGTACCAATGCGGGCCATCGCAGCGGACCCCGTTCGTCCCGGCTACCTGTATGTTGCCGAGCCGCTGCCCGTGTTGGATGCTTTGGGAATTCCCTTGGATGCCGCCGACATTGCCTTTGCTCGCTCGCAGGACTACGGCCGGACTTGGACCACGGTGCTTATCCCCAATGGCTTCCGAGCCATCACGGTGAACGACGACAACGGCCGGCAACCGGCGAACGGTCAGCCGAGTGACGTGGCCGCCGACCAGTTCATGGTTCGCATGCAGGTGAACGCCGAAGGGGATGTGGGGCTGGTGTGGTACGATACGCGACGTGATCCGGCCAATCATCGGCTCGATGTGTTCGGGGCCGTCAGCACCGATGGTGGCAGAACTTTCAGCCCGAACTTTCGCGTCACCGATCAGTCTTTTGATCCAGACGCGGCGGATTTTATCGGCGCTAACGGAATCACGAATCTCGGCGATGCCATTGGTTTGGCGATGACGCGCGACGCGGCATACGTTGTCTGGACCGACACGCGGGCAGGAAACGAAGATATCTACTTCCGCCGGCTTTCTTTGCAACCTCCGCCCCCACCACTCAACGATCGGTTCGAGCCAAATGACGGGATAGATGCGGCGACAGATCTGGGACGCTTGCCGATGCAGTCGCTGCCTCGGTTGGCGCTGGACGCTGGCGACTCGGATTGGTTTCGCGTGGAGTCCTTGGCGACCGGAGCGCTCACCGTCACACTGCGAACGACGGATGACCCGACCCGAATCTCTCTGCAAATACTCGACGCCGATGGTGGACAAGTTGTCAGCGAAAGCTCGCTGTTACGAGATGCCGAGGGCACCGTCATCGGCAGGCAGGTGGTAGTTGCCTCGATAGCCGGTCAGCGTTTCGCAATTAAAGTCGCGTCGACTGGTGTGTCGGCGAAGTACTCGTTGGAGACGACATCATTGACCGCGGACTTGGGGCCGCTGGTTTATCGGAACGTAACTGGAACGTTGCAGCAGGCGGATCAAGCGTACTACTTGTTCGAGACGACAGCTGCCGGGTCGGTTTCCGCGAGCCTGGCCCCTGTGGAGGACGCTGCCGGCAATACTCGCATCGAGGTGCTCGATGCGAAAACGCTTTCGACGTTGGCTAAAGCAGATGGAACGAACCCGCATTTGGAATTGGCGGTTACGTCGGGGCAAAGGCTGTTGCTGCGCGTAACTGCCTTGGACGCAGCGCCAGTCGGTTTCGCCGGTAAATTCCGCTTACAAGTCGTGAATCTCGATCAATACGCATCTTCGGCACAGCGAGTACTACGGTTCCCGTCAGGCGTGGGCCCGTCGCAGATGGCCGTCGGCGACTTTAACGGGGATGGAGTTCCGGACGTGGCGGTCACCAACACCGGCGTCAATACCGTGAGCGTGTCGCTGGGGAATGGTGACGGTACTTTCGCCGCGCCGCGGCAGTACGGCGTTGGTGCCTTTCGGACGCCAAACCAACTCGGCGACGATGCGCATCTGAATACCTACCGCCGAGACATTCTTGCCGCGGATTTCAATCACGACGGACGGCTTGACCTCGTCGTGACCAACTACGATTCTGCCGACGTGTCGCTGCTCTTAGGCGTGGGTGATGGAACGTTCCAACCGCAACGACGGTTCGACGCGGCCGCCTTTCCAATCGGCTTGACCGCTGGCGACGTCAACGGGGACGGGAATCTCGATCTGCTGGTCGTCGATAGCAAGGAAATTGACAAGCCCAACAAGCTGGCGGTCTTGCTCGGACGTGGTGACGGAACGTTCCAGCCACAGAGGCTCCTAGACCTTCCGAACGAACTGTTTCTTGCGGTCGTTGCACTGGGCGATTTGGACAATAACGGCACGCTGGATCTTATCGCGGGTGGTGGGATCAACGATGGACTTGATGTCTTTCGCGGCGTCGGGGACGGCTCATTCGAGTTCTCCGGGCACGTCGCCGGAAGCCGCCAGGCGACCAGCCTGGCCATCGTCGATCTCGATCGAGACGGCAATCTGGATGTCGTGGCAACTTCGCTGAGCGAACGCAACTCCGTAACCGTATTTCCCGGCAAGGGTGATCTTCGGTTCGGAAAACCGCAGGTGTACGAGAACGTCGGACAAGGACCATTGGCGGTCCAAGTTGCTGACTTGGGCAGCCCCATCACATTGCCCGACAATACGGTCGTGCTCGGATCGCCGGATCGACATCTCGATCTCATCGTCGCCAACAGCGGCGTCATTCCCGGACCCTATAACTCCATTGGTCCGCCGAGTATCGTGCTGCTGCCGGGGCTGACGGATGGCACGGGCTTTGGGCTTCCAATCATGCTCGCTGGCGCGGAGCAGCCACTGGATCTTGAGCTTGCCGACTTCGATGGCGACGGTGAGTTGGACATCGCGGTTGTCGATCGCGATGGTTTCTTCGTAATCTACGCCCATCCGCCCAACATCAAGACGAACGAGACGCGAGCGACTGCCCGTGACTTGGGAACCGTGGTCCACTCGGTCCAGCCCACGCTGACGATCGTTCCTGGCCACAGCGATGCGTGGTTCCGCATGAACGTTGCTGGCGAAGCGATCGCGGAAGCCGGAGATCAGGTGATCGACTTCTCCGCCGGCTTTGCACACGTCACGGGCGCGGGACTGCGGATGGAAGTCGTTGATAGGTATGGGCAAGTTCGCGGCGCGGGTGATCGAGTTCGCATCGTGGCACGCCAAGGCGAGGGTCTGTTCGTCCACGTCTTCAGTGTTTTCGACGCCGATGGTCAGTCCGGCGCAGGGGCCTACTCGCTGGTGATTGACACGCTGCCGCAACTGGTCAATGTGGAAGCGCCGGCATTACTACCTGGCCAAGGCGACTCCCCTGGTGGACCTACGACTAGTTTGGTGCTCGTATTCCAAGGGGACCGTTTGGATCCGATCTCTGCCCAAAACCCAAACAACTACCGCGTGACGTGGCTAGGTCCGGATGGGCGCCTTGATACCAGTGACGATCGCGTCTTTCTCGTTGGTGCTGGAATCAATTCGACTTTGCCTGTCGTCTATAACCCCAGTGGAAATCTAGAGGTCGCCGGCGGTCGCAGTGATCCCAAGGCGGTGCGTCAAACCGTGACGTTGTTGTTCTCGGAGCCTCTGCCGACGGGTTCATACAAGATCGAAGTTTCCACGCGGATCCAAGCCGCGCCGTTCAATTCCGCTGAATTGCGTTTGCTCACACAGCGCACGGATTTTACCGGTCACGGCGTCGTGTCGCAGACCGAGGGCCGGATCGAGGAGGGAGCCCGCCGAATCTTTGACAACCTGGTGCGCGAGCGAGTTGCGCCGGGTAACTTCAACGAATTCGAGACTGGCACGCGGTTCCTGACTCAATTGCATGCCGACTTGGGCGCGCTGCTGGATAGCATCTTAAGCGCCAAAGGAGACAATCGATTCGCCGGAGACAAGGGGCAACGCAACACCGAGGACTTGCTCACTCAGATTGTCGCACGGATCAGTCCATCGCTGGGCGCGGTTGGTGAACGTCTGGCGTCGATATTGGTGGTGCTGCTCGATCCTGTGTCCATTTCGCTGGTCGACCCTGCGGGCAAAAGTTTCCAATACGATCTACAGCTAAACACGGTCGCGAACAACTTGTCGCGCACCTTCGTCGAGGTGGGCGGAAACGTCGAGTTGGTGGTGATTGCGCAACCGAGCGGCGCGTTCAATCTCCTAGTAAGCGATGTACCACCACTTGCACGCGGTGGATGGGCCTACTTGGGCAACCAGCAAAGCACCGTGCAACTGCTGACTGCCGCGATACGCGGCGGGGAACGTTCGTTCCGTCTAGGGTTCGACGATCCGAATCCAGCCCCGTCCAGATCATTCTTCGCCGTGCAGCCGGTTGTTACAGCCGTACCCGCCACTGCGGTGCTACCGACTGGGAGCGCGCTCTTGATCAGCCCCGCTGATCTGCGAGGCGCGCCGTATGGCAAATCGGCATCCGCCGTGCCGTACAATCGAACGGTCGCGGATGCGCGGTCGTCGGGCGGTTGGGCTCACAGCCAGAACGCCTGGGATCGACTCTGGAATTCATGGCTGAGCTATGGGAAAGAGCTGCGGTCAAGTTTGCTCCAGTCCGCGAGGAATCTGCTAAAACGTATCAACTCGGATGCGTCGGACCAATCGATTCACGGAGATTTGCCGCGGCGGGTCGATGCAAACATCAAAACGCGGGGCGCGAAAGACGACACAACCAACGCCGCAGCGAGTCGAACACGCGTTCGCGGGCAAGGCTTCGATGAAGTCCATTTCCGTTTCATCGTATTGCAGAACAGGAATGCTTATGGAACCGTCACCGGACAAACTGCCACCGCTGGAGCAGTGGCGCCCGTACCTGAGAACGCTGGCACGGATGCAAATCGAAACCAAGTTCCAAGCCAAGATCGACGCGTCGGACATCGTGCAACAGACGATGCTCGAAGCACACCGCGGGCTGAAACAGTTTCGCGGTGAAAGCGACGACGAATTGCGAGGCTGGTTACGTCGTATCATGGCCAGAAACCTGGCCGACGAGGTACGAAAGCTGCGTCGTGGCAAACGCGATGCGAACTTGGAGCATTCCTTGCAGACCTCACTGGCGGATTCCTCCCTGGGTATGGAACGCTATCTCGACGGCGGCATCTCGACCCCGGATCAGCGCGCCATCCGCAATGAGCAGTTGATCAGCTTGGCGACCGCCATCGAGTCCCTCCCGGAAGATCAGCGAACGGCGGTTACGCTCCACCATTTGCAAGGCCAGACGGCAGCGGAAATCGCGAGTCAGATGGAGAAAACCGAAGTCGCCGTCGCCGGCCTCCTTCGACGCGGATTGAAGCGGCTGCGCGAGTTGATGCCAGACAATAACAGGGAATGAGCCATGTCGATCGCTAATGGCAACGACGACCGTGAACTTCGACTGGACGAGGCAGCGGCCCAGTACTTGGAACTGCAAGCAACCGGACAACCCATCAACCGGCGGGAATGGTTGGGACAATATCCCGATTTGGCCGAAGAGTTGGGGGCATTTCTAAGCGACTTGGAGCAATTCAAGCCGGCGGACGCCCCGTTACTTAGGGACGAGCCGAAACTGCCGCACTTCGACACGATTCCTGGTTTAGGTAACACTCCAGTAGCTCTCGACGCTGCGGTCCATCGAGTGCTGGGAGTACGGGCACCTTCGCAGCGATACCGCTTGCGCCAGTTTCTAGCGCGGGGAGGCATGGGAGAAGTTTGGCTCGCCGAAGATGCACATGTGGGCCGGCTGATCGCGGTCAAGAGAATCCGGGAGCCTCGTAGTACCGATTCGATGATGGAGGAACGATTCCTCTCCGAATCGCAAATCACCGGGCAACTGGAGCACCCCAGTATCGTGCCGCTACACGATTTGGGAAGGGATGAAACGGGCGAGTTGTACTCCGTGATGAAGTTCGTGCAAGGATGCAGTTTGAAACAGCGGCTGGAGTCGTTTCATGCGACCCAAACTCGGGAAGACTGGCCGCACCAAGTGGAGTTCCTTCGATTGCTGGAAGCCTTTGTCAGCATTTGCCGTGCGGTCGACTATGCGCACAGCCGTGGCGTGCTGCACCGCGACATTAAACCAGACAATATCATGCTCGGCAGCTATGGCGAAGCGTTACTGCTCGATTGGGGATTGGCCAAGGCACTGAACCAGCCAGCGGACGCGGTCGAAGAAAACCATGCCTTACATCGTCCGAGTCGGCCACCGGGTCTCGCACCGGTCCACTTGCTGACGGGAAGTTCCGCGGCGACCCAAGTGGGCGCGATTATCGGGTCGCCGGCGTACATGCCTCCCGAAATCGCAGCGGGGCATTCGGATGTCGCCGATGAAAAGACGGACATCTACCTCTTGGGTGCGACGTTGTACGAGATTCTTACCGGCAAGCCGCCTCGAGCGGGCGGCAGCGTTCTGGAACTCATTGATCTCGCGCAGGCTACGCCTCCTGTACCGCCGCGCCGCATCGACCGCCGTATTCCCAAGCCGCTCGAGGCAATATGCCTGCGAGCGATGGCACATCAAAGTGCGCAGCGGTACGATTCGGCTTCGGCGCTGGCTGACGAAATCGAACACTTTTTGGCGGGTGAACCTGTTGCGGCGTTCCCCGAACCGGTTGCCGTTCGTATCTGGAGGTGGTGCCGGCGCCATCGACGGCAGATTCAACATGCGGCTGTCGGCTTTGCTCTGGTTGTGCTGGCGTGGCTGGGGGTGCTGAGTCACCAACACACGCGCGAGCTGGAAGCGCGCGAGACGGCTCGGCATCAGATTGCGGAATTCCGCCGTCTCGCGGACGAAGCTCACTTCTTCGCTGCCAACACCGATGCGGTGAGTGAACATGCGCCTTACTTCGATCCGCAACATGCACTCCAGCTTGGCGCCGCGGCTCTGAATGTGGCGGATCGTTGGGACGTTCAAGCGTCGCGACTGCCACTTGCCGAAGAACGAAGTAATGTAACTTCGGAGTTATATGATTTGCTGCTGGTACTCGCGAATCTGCACCAACAGTCCGCGCCGAAGGCCGACAGCCAATCCCATGCCCTAGCGATGATCGCTCGCGCGGCGAAGCTGCACCCTCTCTCACGAGCGGGCTTCGAGATTCGCTCACGCTGTTGGCGGCAACTGGGGGAGTCAGACCGTGCAGATCTAGATGCTGATGCGGCGCGGAACGAGAGCACACCCTTGACCGCACAGGACTTCTTCCTGGAAGGCGAATTCTGGCGTCAAGGCGGGACGCGACGAACGCCGGAAACCGCCGCTGATGTTGACGAGTCAGATCGCGCGGATGCCCTCGGCCATGCGGTCGCGGCATATCAACAGGCCCTCCGGCTCGATCCCAAGCGCTATTGGGCACACTTTCAACTCGCCCGCTGCTACCTCGCAACACGGCGAGGCCCCGAGGCGGTGGCGGGATTTGGCACCTGCATCGCCCTGCGCCCCGAGTCTCCCTGGGCCTACAGCACCCGCGGGCTGACTTGGGGCTTGCTCGGCCAGTTCCAGGAAGCCGAATTCGACCTGACGCACGCGTTGCGTTTGATGCCCGATTTTCGTCCAGCGCGACTGAACCGCGGCTTGGTTTATTCTTTGCAGCGCAAGGACGAGGCAGCGGAGGCCGAACTAACTGCAGCTGTGCAACCTCCGGAGGGCACCGCCTTGATCGAAGCAGCCTTCTATCGCTCGCAAATCAGATTCCAACAGGGCCGGTTGAATGACGCAGCTCGCGACTGTGAGATGTTCCTGGGGCAACGGCCAGATTTCGCTCCGGCACACTTACTGGGCGCACAAATCTACTTTTGCCGGGGAGAAGATTCGCGGGGCATGGAAAGCGTTGATGCGGCCCTGGCTTGCGGTCCTCCATCAACGGTTCACCCAGACAGCGACGAGTCCCGAATCGCCCGCGGGCGGGTTTTGCACAAGCTTGCAATGGGCTTGGACTTGGCTTCGCAACAGCACGTGTTGCGGCTGGCACTGCGGGAGTTCGAGTCGGTCGGCGGTCACGACACGGGGCAGGAAGTGACCGAGATCAAGGACCTGTTCGGGCTCGCTGCCGAGTCGATTCAAGCGTACACCGAGCGTCTGGCCGTCGCTCCACATGATCTTGCGACTCGCAAGAAGCGCGGGTGGGACTATGTGATCCTGCAAAGTTATGACCTCGCCGCCGCCGACTTTGAAACAATCCTCCAACAGGATCCAGAAGATGCTGAGGCGCATTCGGGATTGGGCTATGTGCTCGCACGGCGGGGTGCGCGTGCGCCATCCGAGTTGGAAGCCGCCAAGGCCATCCTGTACGGCGCACACGGCTTTTTGGTCCTACATAACGTGGCCTGCATCTATGCCGAGCTTGCCGAGACTAATCCGGAACAACGGACGCACTACGAAGACTTAGCCATCACGATGCTCCAGCGCGCCGTCATGCTTGTGCGGCAGACCGCTAGCGGCGTCGACGAGCGTGAACTCCTTCGCACGGAACCGGCATTTCACGACTCCTTGAGAAGAAGGCCCGAATTCCGTCAGTTGCTGGATTCCGCCGCGGAACCATAAGAGATCCAAGATATTCGCGCGGTCCGTTGTGTTGGAAACGTCGCCTGATTACTTGTACTTGAAATGCACGTCGCCGGAACTGCAATTCGTGCAATTGCGGATTTGGGACGCATCACTCAATCAATTCAGCCGGAGACTAGAAGATCATGTCGACGTGGATCAATCGAATCGCGACCATCACGAGTCGCCTGCGGTCGTATCGGCGGCGTTCTGAATGCAAGAGGCGGTGCCCGGAGCGGCGTCTGCGGCTGGAGCGGTTGGATGCCAGATTGCTGTTGGCCGGTGACTTCTTATACATCGGCGATGCAGCCACGGATTCGGTCCAACAATTCGACGCTAATACGGGCGCGTTTGTAGGCAACCTGGTCGCTGGCGGCAGCGCTGACTTGCACGGCCCACGCGGCTTGGTGTTGGATCACGGAAACCTGCTCGTCGTGAATCAGAATGTGGATACGGCGTTCAACGGTGAAGTCCTTCGTTTTGACGGCAAGTCCGGCTCCGCGCTGCCACCGGTTGTTTCGAAGACGAATCCACAAGCACCGTTCGCACCACGCGGGATGGTCGTGAAAGACGGCGTTCTCTATGTGGCCGACTTTGAAGGGACACCGACGCCTCGGATTGCCAAATACAACGCAGCCACGGGCGTTTTTATCGGCAGCCTTGTCCCTGTTGGCTTTAGCGGAGAATTCCGGCCGCGTGGTTTGGTGTTTGGGCCAGACGGCAAGCTGTACGTGTCGGTGTTCAGTGAAACGTCGTACGCATCGTCAGACGCTCCCGGCTATGTCTTGAGGTTTACGAACACCACGACGGGCGCCTTTGAAGTCGTGGCGGCCAACAATGGCGATGGCGTTCATCCCGCGGGCGAAATTGCGGATTTGCACAACCCCGAAGGGCTGGTCTTTGGGCCGGATGGTCGATTGTACGTGACTACCTTCCGCGTTGATGCGTCGGACAACAAGCTTCTCGTACTGGACGTCGGCACAAAGACGCAGCGAGACTCCATTCCCTTGGGACAAGGTTATGCGCAAGCATTGTTGTTCGGACCGAATGACAAGCTCTATGTCCCAATGACCGGTGGCGGGAACGACGCGGGCTCCGTCCGTGTTTACGACATTGCCACGAAGAACTTCAACACCTTAAACGGCACGCTGCAACAACCCTGGTATTTGACCTTTACGCAAACCAATCCCGCGACGCTGGCCTACCAGCCTTGGCACAACTTCGTAAACCCACTGGATGTTGACGGAGATGGTCACGTTGTTCCACTGGATGCCTTGATCGTCATCAACGAAGTCAACACTCCCACAGCGTCCAGTCTATTGGGACTCCTGCCGAGATCTCGTCCGCCGGAGAGTTTCTACTTCGATGTGAGTCAAGATGGCTTCGTTGCCGCAATTGACGCCTTAAATGTAATCAATTTCCTGATCGACCAACCACAAGCCGAGGGTGAAGCGGGCTCACTAAGCCCTCTGGTCTCGCCCGCAATACCCGACACCGCCTGGCCGACAGTCGCTATCAACTCGATCTCAACACGTCGTTTGTCCCATCCCGCACTTTCAGCTCCAGTCTTTCCGACGGCGACTTCCGTCGCGGACGTCAATCCTCAATCCGACAGCCCAAGGCGACTGGTCAGCCTAGTTGGCACGCGATCCGCTGAAGTCGTTGCGACAAATCCGAGATCGGTGGAATCGCCGCCTGACATTTCCCACGCTAAACCCGCAACGGTGTCGACTGACGGGGGCGTACATCCACTCAGCGCGGCATTCTGGCGACAATTGCTGGGCACCAGGAAACATCCGCGACCAAGACCCGGCGGCAATGTAAGCTAAGCGGTTGCGTTCAATCTTCGCATTTGCGACTCGCGTCGTGGTTTCTTAGACTCTATCTGACGGAAGATGCGCGGCACCGCATTGTCTTGGTCGGTAGTTGTGATCGCAATGAAGAACGGTTGAACTGGGATAGTCGCAGAGGTTTGAATAACGATCGTCCGAGTTCGCGTCACGGATCGCTGCGGCTACTTCGCCGGAAACACACCATGAATCGTTGGTCATTCATCGTCTTGTTTGTTGTACTCCTTGCAATTGCCGGCGCGGCCTACTTTTCAATGTCGTCCGGTCTTCCCGTGCAAACCGCCCAGGTCACGCGGGGGGCCGATTCGCGAGTCTGTCGATGAGCGCGGCAAGACACGGCCGCCCGGAGATCACCTCATCACCATGCCCTTCGCGGGACGAGTCGAATCGATCGGGCTGATCGAAGGCCAAACGGTCATCGCCGGTCAGATCGTGGCTCGGATTTCCGCCTCGGACATCGACGCAGAGGTCGCCGAAGCGAACACCACAAAGGGGTCGGGGGTCTTTGTCATCAACGACTCCTGACCCCTTTGATTTCTCCGGTCAAGAATACTGTGCCATCATCGAGAAACGACTCACCGGTCAGAAAGTGCCGTTTCCTTGGGAAGCATCCCACGACACGTCGATTTCCAAAGTCGATCCATCGCGCGACCCCAAAACGCGGCCGGTCCTCGTTGCCGCTCAACAGGCCGTTGTTGCACGAATTACGGGACGTGCAAAACTACTGCGGGCGATGCAGCATATGCTACAATCGAAGTCCGTTGAGACGCCACGCCCGACGGCGGATTCGCCCATGACCGCGGCGTTTGATCAAGTGTTTTCGGACGATATGTCAGACCTTTTTTGATCGTGTTTCGACAGTTCCGCAGACTACGGAGGAATGAAGATGTACATGCCAACAACTGGGCGGTTCAACAAACTTGATCCATTCCTGGGCGATTTCAAGAATCCGCAGAGCCTGCACAAGTACGGTTATGTGCATGGCGACCCAATCAACACGGTCGACCCGACCGGAGAATTTGGAATCGCGCTCGGATTGGCAATTGGTTTTTCGTTTCAGTCATACTCACGGGCAACCAAAGCGGACGCGGACCTGGCCAAAGGTGCCATTGCCATGGCAACTATCCGCGGATTTGCAAAGGGCTATTTGATTGGCGTGTTCGTTGAAATGTTCCTGCCTGTGGCTCGAACTCATTTTCGCGTTTCATCAGCCGACCAGGATTACGCAGAAGGACTCCCGGTCCCACCGGCTCCTGCGGGGTCATTTTCCGCGAACAACCGGAGCGTTATCGATATGGCGCAGTCGTTGAAGAATAAGGAGCGAATCGTCCGTGTCTTGGAGGTCGTTCGTTCGACCACCCTTGACCGTCTGCGGGCGGACACCTGCAACTGTTGGGTATACGTCGCTGCAACTCGCCTCTCGAATCTCCCACGAGAGTATTGGGATTCACGCGTCAACGGCGAATTCGACATTGAACAGGTTGAGTATGCCGCACCGACCGGATGGGAATGGGGACAGGAACATGCACTGCTACGCGTTTTATTCAAGAATGGTGGCGTAGCTTATTTCGACAATGGCGCTTTAGGTGACACGAACCCGTTTTTTTTCGCTTATCCCCGGCTCGAAGGTGCGGTGGCGTTTCCGCAGGATATACCAGCCACTTTCACACACAAGCCTGCGTTTGATCAGCCTTTGGACGACATCAAAGGCGATCCCGGTCGGATTGCGCCTTATATCTGGGACATGTTTTTGCGTTGAAACGTCGAATGCAACCGCAATCGCATCATATTTCGAATCTCGCCGTTGTGTTCTTGGCGGTCACGCTCATCGCAACCGTGATTTATCCACCGCGCGTTGGAGCAACCGGTTCCTTGATTCCCGGCATTGCCGGAGGCATTGTCATCATGGTTTGGGCCGTTCTTGTGATTTGCAGGGCCTTTCTTCGGAAGACGAGCAACCCCAAATCTCCTAACGAGAAAACTAGTAGAGGAGAAGCAGGTGACCGCTGACGAACACGATATCGGCACGGAAATCGTGGCAAGGATTATTGGTAAGGAGTATGAACGTTATGAGCTTTGATGCCAAGAGTCCCTCACCTTCGGCAACAGGATGGAACGAGACTGCTCTTGCTGTCTGTCGGACGCCGTTAATGTCTGTCAAATGTCCATCATGCGATGAAATCGCTGTTTTCGGTGAATGGAATCTTTTGAATGCCGACTCGCGTGAAACGATTGTGGAGATGCATTGCCAAGCCTGCGGTGTTCGCGAGACTCGTCAGTTTGCACTTCCAGACGGCGTTCCTGTTTGCTGGCCGTTAAGCCGATTCCCCTTGGTTGCCGAAGCAATGGAAAAGGAAGCGGCGGGTTTTGCCGCGCGCGTTCAACAACACGTGAAGGCGATGCCTGCTGCCGTCTTCGCAACGCATCCGTTGTGGGACGAAGCGAAGTGGTCAGCTACTACCTATCAGTGGCATCCCACCAGCGACGCGCCGCCAGTCATGGGTCTTGTGTTCGAAAACGTCGAAGCTGGGTTAGAAATCTTCCGCGAAGCCGAGCGGCAGATGCACAACGAAGATCAGTTTGACGAAATCCGCATATCGATCATCGAAGGAGTAGTACCCGGCCAGGAGAATCGACCGGGTTACAGCGTCCACCTCTGTGCCGATCCCGATGCCCTTTGCTCGCACGCCACGCTGGAGGAGTTTGTTGTCGATCCCAACATCGTCCCGTTTCTTGGGCAATGGAATCGTCACTATCCCATACCAGGCACACCGCTACTCCTACCGAGATTCAAACAAGAATTTGACACCCACAAGGAGTTCATGCTTGCGCCGACCGTCCGGCGCCCCAGCGGAAAACTTTACATGAAACCCGAACTCGGTATCATCAAGAAGGCCATCGTTTTCCGTAAGCTATCGGACATTACTTCGCCCGATGACATCGATGCAGCCGCAGCCCTGCTCCCACAACTCATCACTCCACCGGGATGATTCGTGGTGCGCACAGCCCACAAGCCCGAAAACTGGCGAACAAATCGGTCAACCGGAGTTGGCTCGCCTTTCGGTTTTTCAACGTCTAGTCCTTCGGTCACGATTCTTCGTGTTTCAATGCTTTCTCACATTGGTCCGCCAACCCGGTTAACCGGTCTTGTCTTGGTAGTCCACTTGTCGTGTGGGATGGAGAGACGATTCGGGAATTCCAGCGGGTTGTTGCAGCCTTGATGAAGGCTGCGTGATGTTTCTGATGCCTCCGCCGCTACACATACACATTGTATTGCTACACATACACATTGTATTACAGAACATCACGACAGAGAACACGAATTGACCAGCAACGGCCTACCATATTTGAAAAGCCGTGATGCCCGAAGGAAACGAACATCACGGCCACAATGCGATTCACGCCCCGAAGGACGATCCTACTGATGTATTGTAGTGCCGATGGCATTCAGATTTTCCAAGATGATCCACTCGAATGGAGACCATCGACTTTCAAGCTCAAAGGCTGGACGGA
This sequence comes from Planctomycetota bacterium, assembly GCA_963204995.1. Classification (GTDB taxonomy): domain Bacteria; phylum Planctomycetota; class Planctomycetia; order Pirellulales; family Pirellulaceae. The sequence continues at coordinate 16,416 of CAUJKL010000086.1, forward strand.
TACTGTCACGGGCTACCTGTACGAAGCCAACAAGCTGAGCCGCTGTCTTTGGGAGAATCGTCGATTGATGGACCATGATTACTCTTGGGAAGTCACGGTTAATATCGAAGCGATTTTGACCCCCAAGCAAATCACAGAGACATGGACGAAGGTTTGCCGGAAATTCCGAAAACATGGCGTGGTTGCTTTTTGGGTTAGAGAACCATCTTTGTCGAACCATTGCAGCTATCACCTTATCATCAAGAACAACATCAGTCGTGAAGAGTTGGTTGCCGCTATCGAAGACTCGATGCCGTCACGGGCAAAACTGCCCTATCACAAACACATCGAACGGATCAAATCGCAGTGGCACTATGTCAGGTACATCACGAAAGCCAAGACGGCTGGATTCGTAGATGGTCGTCAGGTTCAGGACAAGTACCAGTCGAAGCGGCTGCTTTTCGCCTCAAAGCTCGGCTTGTGCAAACAAGGGCGCATCGGTGATTTCTGGGAGAAACCACCATCCGAGATTTGGCAGGGAATCTGTGACAAAGAGGCTCGGATCGCCAAAGGGTTGGAGCAAAACGGAATTCGTGATTTGGTCAATCACGTTCACAGTTGGATGCCCGGTGTATCTGAGAGAATGATCGAGCGTCAATTGGGCTATCACGCTGAATCTGAAGCCGTCAAACGATGGGCTGCTGAATTGGAAAAAGACCCGTGGAGCACCGCCGATAATGGCGAGCTATTAACACGGAACGAACCAAAGGTGTCAGAATCGTCAGGCAGTGGACAACAGCCGAAAGAGTCGGAATCAACACAAACACGACCGGATACCGGCCACCTGCCGTTCAGTGGCTTTGCCACCGTTATTCATTGGTTGTGGAACATTTTTGTCGGTGGCTTGCTGGGACAGCGCTCGGGAAAATTTGATGAAGACCCTGCTCCGGTCTGGCTTCACCCGCCATAGATACTCCCATGCGCCCGAGACATTTCCGAACATTCAAAGATTACTTGATTTGGCGTGAGGGCTTGTGGCTCAACGATGACAACGCCGTTGAGGGTCTGTCCAAACTGCCCCAGCCCAAGCCGCCAAAGAAGCAAAAGCCGCCAAAGAAGCAAAAGCCGCCACCAACTCCGACTCTCAAAGGTCCGAAGCCATACCGTGTTGCAAAAGTTGCATTACCGAATTTGCAACCCAAAACTCCACGATTCGGGACTCCGACTCGGCAGTGATTATTCGGCTACGTCGGGTCTCTTTGTTGTATGGCTCATCCGATCTCGCAATCAAGTATCTGACTGTTGGGGTATCGTTGCCGAAGTTTTTCGACAGCTTCGGGAAGCGACTTCGCTTCGATTAGGATGTTCCCAATGAGTCCGCCCGTACTTGTTCTGACTCGGAAAATGAATTTCACGAGCGCTGCATTCGCAGGCAATTCGTTCTGCGATACTTGCAGCCACTCATCAAAGTTCGAGTCGAACAGTTCTGGATGGTTTTCTTCCAGCCATTCACGAAATGACGCCATATCTCGCTCCGATTTTTGGGTTCGAGTCATTCGGTCACTCGGTCACTATGTTGTCGAAAGCCATCGGCGATTCCGTGCCATCCGTTACAACAATTGGATTTCTGAATCGAACCGCAACCCCTGATGGAAACAGGATGATATGACCATCAAGGCTTTCTGCTTTAGCCACTGCATTTACAGTTGTGCCATTGACTTTGATAGTCAGATTTCGGTGTTGATCGCAAACTATTTCAAGCTGATTCCAGTCGTTCGATTGCAGTCTCGGTTCTCTTAGCCTGACAACCCTTCGATCATCTCGTAACTGCCCAAGCGGCAATTCGACTTTGAAATCTTTTGGTAGCGAGAGTTCGCCAATCTGATCTGGACGTAGCTTAATTTCGATCCCCTTGGGCATCTGTTGTTTCCAGTCATTTGCCTTGGGGTTGGGGACCGATGAGGCTACGGCAACGAAAGGATTGCCTTTCGTGACCTGTCCCGAGAATTGAAAATCGATTTTCAAAGTGAACTCGGACATCTTTGTCAGACTGGCGAGACAGTACCCAGCGACATTTGGGAGACAGACCAGACTTCCATCATTTGCAGCGACGAAAGCGGCCTTTGGATCAACATTCTTCTTGTAAATATCCCAAAACCGCCAGCCGTTTGCTCCCTTTCCTTCGGCGTCAATCTTGGTGACGACCTCAAGCTCTTTGTGATAAACGACGGTTGCCGAGTCACCGGGGAGAATCGAACCAATTTCACCCGGAGACCCTTTGATTGTGACGGCAACTTTGCGGCTGAAATCTAGCTGTGTCGTCTTTCCACCGTGAACAACAGTGATCGTTCTGGACGTAGGGTCAATGGATTTGATTTCGACTTCAACGGTCACATCTTCGGCAACAAGCATACTTGGTGACAGGAGGGCGAACCCCAGAGCAACGGCAAGCAAGGGAAGTGTCTTCACTGAACGGCTCCTTGGTGTTGGGTAATTTCGCAACAGTTACGAACGACAGTGTGACATCATAAACCTTTGTAATTTGACATGCAAGCCGACCTGTGCTATGCTCACGGACAATTCATTTTCGACTCGAAAGTCAGGAGGAGCTATGAAGGTCGGCTGTCTAATGAGCAATGCGGGGCAGCGAAAGTTTTTCAAGACGTGGCTTCGCAATCAGGGGATTCCCGTCAAGGATGTGTGCTGGTACAGCCCGACTTCCACTGGTGACTACGCCACAGTCGCACAACTGGATGCCGATGTTTCGGCTCGAAAGTTGGGAACGGTTGTCTGTGTGAGCGTGGGTGACATAGGTGGTAGGCTGAGGGTCGGCGTTGATCGACTCAAATCATGGACAGACAGCGGAACAAAAGTTGTATTCATCAATGAGGAAATCGAACTGACCGGCAAGACAGGCCAAACCGTCGTCCAGATGTTGGCCAAGTTGTATGAGTCGGAAGAAGAATACATCAGGAAGAAACACAAGGCCGGAGTGTCACGAGCCAAACGTGAAGGCAAGTACAAAGGACGGCCAAAAGGAATCACGAAACAGAACCCGGAGAAAGCTATTGAACTTCGTGACGACGGTTGGACCGTCGAACAGATAGCGGAGGAACTCGGTGTTTCTCCAAGGACCGTGTTCAGATACTTGGGCAAGGAAGCCGCATAACCATCAGGGAGGAAAATAATGTCCGATCAAAATCAACCCGTTGAAATCGTCGCTTATGGTCGCAACAGCGATCCGTCACAACTCACCAGCCAAGAGATTCAGAACGATGAGTTTGAAATCTTCACGACGGCCATAGCGCCGTTGATGTTCAATGGCCGTCAGGGTCGAATCGTCGAAAGTTACGCCGATCACGGAAAGTCTGGGAGCAAGAAGAAACAGCTTCACAAACGAGAAGACTTTCACCGGCTTCTGGATGATATGGAAGCCGGTCAGGTTCAGAGAACGGGGGAGCGATTCCCTGAATACATTGCTGTTCTGAACACCAGCCGATTCGCTCGGCTTCATCCGGTGGACACATCCGACTTTTATCGTCGCATGAGAAATGCCGGATGCAAACTGTTGGTCATCGAAGACCGCCGAATCATTGATCCTGATGAGTCTAAGGACTACTTCATGGCCATGTTTCAGGCGGACCAAGACCACGAGTATTCCAAAAAGCTCGCCAGCAACGTCCTTCGGGGTGCCATCAAGAAATGCCGTGAAGGCAAGAACACAACCAGTTCCGTCGCTTACGGAATGGCTCGGTTGATCGTTGATGAACTCGGCGAAGAAAGGGTCATTCCACGAACAACCAAATATCGGAAGAGTAAGGATGCCGACAGCTACCTTATTCCCGGTGATGAAACCGAACAGGAAGTTGCCCGATTCATGGCCCAAACGTTCGTTGAAAACGAACTCTCGTATCAAGAACTTTGCCGAAGGCTGAACAATCATCCGAATCCAGCTTACCGGCTGGGTCCACATGGTAACGGTTGGACACAACAGACAGTTCAAGCTCTGCTGGGAAACCCTCACTTGTACGGCTACGAATTCAAGGGCCGAAAGCGAGCCAGTGAGTTTGTCTGCATTGACAATGGTTCTGTCACAGCCATCAAATCTGCCGGTGGTGCAATTGAACCGATCATGGTTGATGTCACCAAACCTAACATCGGTCATCCACGGCAAGGTTGCGTTATCGACCGTGACACGGGCGAAGCTGTCACGAAACGAATGGAGAAACGGAAGGCCAAGAAACAGCGTGTCGGCAACAGTTGCTATCCATTAACAAACGTGCTGTTCTGTAGTTGTGGCAAACCGCTCTACCCGCACAAGCAAGGAAACAATGTGCGCTACTGGTGTAAGGCATCCGTCAGCAAACAGACTGACTGTCACGGTTGGGGAGTGAAGGAACGTGAAATTCTTCCGGCCATCATTCAATTGATGGACGGCGAAATCTGGAAGACCAGAAACGTTGAGCCACCCAAACCGATTCCGACCAAAGATAACACGGCCCGACTTAAAAAGCTGACGGCCACCGTGGAGTCCTTGAAGCAAACCATCACCACTGCTGACCCCGAAGCCGTCCCATCGTTGTCAGTGGCGCTCGATAACGCTCTAAAAAAACGTCGAGAGTTGGAACAAACAACCCCCCCGGACACGGGAGCGGAAAAGGTGTCAGGAACCGTTTATTGACACAAGAGACCATTTCGCGTAGCCTTTGGGCATAGGAAGACCTAGTGCCGCGACTCGCAATTGCTAGCCCACGGGGAAGCAGGGGTCAGGCGTCTGTGAATGGTGATGGAGTGGTGGTAGGTTCTTGTTTTTGCGTTTCTAGGAGCGAAAACAAATGCCACGACCCCCCCGATCCGACGAAGCTGGCGGACTGTATCACGCCCTCAACTGCGGCAACCTCAGAGCGACCATTTTTCCGCAAAGAAGGTGACTTTCTTGCGTTTGGAATCAATCAAAGACGCCTGCCCCCTTTGATTTGCCCCCTTTGATTTGCCCGGTTTAACTCGACCTTGGTTGCACGATACTTTTCCTTGACTTGCTTGCGGCTAATTAACAGCCATCGGGCCAATTGCTTGGGGCGGCTGCGATAAGCATCGAGCATCCCTTGCCGATCATCACGAACCATCTCTTCCGACAAAGCCAAATTCGACATCAGTGGCCTCCGAGCCAACATTCCAATTGCGCAAAATGACAGACAACTGCCATCCTACTCACCACCCTAAGACCCGTGTCAATATCGAATTTTCAACTGGCCAGTCTGGCCCTCCGGCCGGGGTGCATTCGGACAATTGCGCAGCCTCTAACAGGTTCTTTTATGTCAATAGGTGATTTCGATCACTTCGGTTATTCTTTGGTCCATGTTTTGTCTTTCGCCACAATCTCTAAGTTCAAGGATGAACGCATGTTCCAAAGT
>CAUJKL010000087.1 GCA_963204995.1 Planctomycetota bacterium
ACCAACTGATTCCACTGGCCGACGAACGGCTGGGACGCGGCGTCTAACTCTGTCTCGGGCAGAGCGTTTTGCTGGTCAATGATCTGCGGACTTTCCATTTGGGTGACGTCGTCCATGCGGCGACTTCCTTTTCACTCGAGAGTTACTTCCTGGGGATGCGAGAGCATCCAAAGTAACAAGTGCCCCGAGCATTAAAAGGGCCGTCGCACGATCGTTACAACCGCCCTATTTTGCCAATGGTTTAGAGCAAGTCGGAGAAGACGGTCGGTGGGGAAAACTTGTCGATGAGTGTTGCTGATCGCCGGATTGTCAGCCGTCGGCCCGAAGGGTCGGAACAACCTCTGCCGGGGCTGTAAAGCCCCGGAATCGAATCAGAATCAGCCTGAACCCCCGTCAGGGGTGACACAGCCAACTGCTCGCATACGGTGTCGCCCCTATCGGGGCTTAAGCCACTTCGAGTGCCCGATACCGGGGCTTTACAGCCCCGGCAGGCGTTGTGTCAGCCCTATCGGGCTTGTCACCGCAATCATGGTGGTAAAAGCTGGCGGAACGCCGTCGCACATGCCGGAATCTATTTCGGGACTGTTCCTAAATAGTTGGGCAACGAACCGCGCTCTCGAATCCAGCCGCCTTATGGGCTCCGTCACAAAACGGCTTGTTCGCGGACGCACCACAGCGACAGAGGGCAAACGCGGGCTTGTCTGTCGGCAGCTTGAACTCGTTGCCAGCGGCATCCACCAACTTAAATGAACCCTCGACCAACAGCGGGCCGTTGTCGCGGATATTGACTTTCACTTCAGACATTGAAGATTCCTTTCGTACAAACTTAGAACTTGGAACTTAGACTTGATACTTGTGTACCTTTTCTACATCGATATCGATTCCGAGACCAGGACCTTGCGGCACGAGCAAGTGGCCGCGTTCGATCTTGAACGGGTTTGTGATCACGTCGTCTTCCAATCCGTAGTACGTACAATCGTTCGCCAAGGAGTAGTTCGGTGTCGATGCGACTAGGTGCAGCATTGCAGCCGTCTTCGGGCCCAGGTCGTGGGCACAGTGCATGACACACGGCACGCCAGCCGATGCCGCCAAATCGCCGATCAGCTTGCAAGGCCACAACCCGCCGCACTGATAAGTGTCCGGCAGCAAGACGGCCGCGGCGTTCATATCGAGGATGCGCCGGACTTGTTTGAGAGTCGTTACCGATTCATTTAACGCCAACGGCGTCGAAGTCAGCTTGCGGATTCGCGCCGAATCTTCAATTAAGTCAGCGGGCATCGGTTGTTCAAAGTACTGCAAATTGTACGGCTCCAGATCCTTCGCCAGTTGCTCCGCGACCTCGACCGAGTAGCCCGTGTTCGGATCGATCCGCAGATGCAGTTTGTCGCCGACTGCGTCGCGAATCGCTTTCACGAAAGCGAGATCTTCGTTGGGATCGCGGCCGGCTTTTGTCTTCAACGTCGTAAAACCCATCTCGACGTACAGCTTGGCGATCTCGGCGGCTTCGTGCGGCGGACGGATCCCCATGCAGCAAGCGAGTTCGATTCGATCGCGAACCATGCCGCCCAACAACTTATACAGCGGCTGACCGCACTCTTTGCCGAGGATGTCCCACATCGCCATCTCGACGCCGCTTTGGATATAGCCGCCGTCGAGTCCCCAACTGGCATACATCGCTGCGATCGCGGTCGGATCGCGGCCGACGAGTTGTTCTCGCAGCACATTGGCTTCGTTTCCGGTCAGTTGCTCTCCAAGATAGCGCTGCGGCGTTTCTCCCCAGCCGTAAGTTCCATTATCACATTCCAGGCGGATCAATAACGCCCCGGTTTGCGATGCCGCTCGGTATCGAGATTGATACGGTGCGATCGGGTACTTCTGCGGGACTTCGACCAGGAATGTGGCGACATCGTGAATCTTCATCGGTGACACACTGCTTTCGAGTTCATGTGATCGGCGGTTGCTTCCAGGCCACGATCTTACCGAGTTGCCGCAGGAAGAGAAGCAATTCTCCCAGAGTTATTTGACTTCGAAGGAAAATCGACCTATTTGTTTTAATGGAGACATAACACATCTCTCCTTCAGCGTTCGCTGAATCACTCGAAACAGGGCAGCAAGGGCAGTGAGTCCAGTTGGTGACGGTGCGGTTTCGGACTGCACGCACCACACTCGCCGCCGAAATCTTTTGGAGGTTCGACATGTCGAGCATTTCAGGTTACGGCTACTCGCGTGGCAACTACGCACAGATCCTGCGTGCCCGAGAGAGCAGCCGCAATGATAAGGGCCGAAGCGACAAAGTAGAAAGCGATAAGACTCGCAGCGAACGAGGGAGAGGTGACAAAACTAGTGACGTGTCGGACGACACCAAGGTGAAGGGCGAAACCAAGAGCGAGCCTCAGAAAGAAGCTGCGGCCACTAAAACTCTCGGCGAAAATGTCGTGGTCAATGGCAGCTTCGAAAACCACAATCTGGGCAAGAACACGTGGGGGCTGCATGACGAAATCGAAGGCTTCAAGTCGACCAACGGCAATCAAATCGAATTGCAAACCGGCGTCGCGGGCAAGGCCTCGGATGGCCAGACGCTCGTTGAACTGGACAGCACCGGCAACTCGGGCGTCTATCAAGACGTTAAGACGGAAAAGGGTGAGAAGTATCAGTTCTCCGTCGACTTCTCGGCGCGACCCGGTGTCGCCACCGAAAGCAACACGGTCGAAGTCTACTTCAATGGCAAGAAGATCGACACCTTGAATGCCGACGGTAGCGGCAAGAGCGACACAAGCTTCGAGACGAAAACCTATGAAGTGGAAGCCACAGGTGATTCGAGCCGTATCGAGTTTCGGGCCGCTGGCACCAGCGATTCGCTGGGTGGATACATCGATAACGTCAAGCTTCAGAAGATCAATGAAGTTAAGTCGGACGATCAACCAGCCCGGGCAGCTGAAAGCGAGATTAAAGTCAAGCTCGGGTCGGAACACCTCCGAGGTGCCGCTCGAGCACGCGTGACCGTCGATGGCGAAGTGGTCGGTGAGTTCGATGTTCAATCCGATGCACGCAAGGGCGAGTCTGAGATTTTCACTGTGAAAGGTGATTTCGGCTCCGAAGGGCCGAAAGACGTGCGAGTCGCGTTCCTCAATGACGCCTGGGACGGACCGGGGCAGGGCGATCGGAACTTGGTTGTCGACTATGTCGAAGTGAACGGCAAGCGATACGAGACCGAGCAGTCGGAGTATCATCGTTCCGGCGACGTCATCAAAGGACAAGACACCTTGGCGTGGCAGGGAGAGCTGCGTTTCGACACGAGCGATAATGGCGGACCAAAGCAGGTGACCAGTGGTCACGGCGGTGGCGACGACGCCAAACTGCAAGACATCTCGAAGCAACTCGCGGAACTTAAGCAAGGCGTTGACAAAGCGAACACTACCGGCGGCAACAACGGTGCGGCGATCAAAAGGCTTGCCGAACAGTTCAAGGCCGTCGCGGGCAAGCTCGACTCGGTTGCCAGCCAGTCATCCGGGAACTCGAAGAAGCTGGATTCCTTGGGCGAACAGTTCAAAGATGTTTCCGAAGCGCTTGGTAAAGCCATCTCAAACACCGATCGCAACAGCACGCAGATCGCCGAAGTCCAAGAGACGACCAAGGCAGTTACGAAAAGACTGGAAGGCTTGAGCCAGAAAGTCGACGCCAACGGCAAGAAGATCGACGACTTGGGCGGCAAGTTCGACAGCCTGCAATCCAACCTTGGCGGCAAGGTAGATCGAGTGTCCAAAGAGGTTGAAGAACTCGGCAGTCGGCTTGACTTGCGAGATGGTGAATCCGCCGAGCAATTCAAACAAGTCAATGCCAACATCGATCAATCGAATCGCGATAGCGCTGTCCGCGACAAGGAACTCGCCGGCAAGATCGACGACTTAGGCAACAAGCAAGATGCCAACTTCAAGGAGACGAACAACCGTATCGATGATCTCGAAGGGAAGGTCAACGATCGATTCGACAAAGTCGACAGCCAACTGAGTGACATCAACGACAAACTCGACAACCAAGTCGGCAATGTTGCGAATGATCTCTCGACGGCCGTCACGCAGTTGAAGGAAGTCATCAAAGAGGTTGGTGCCAACAACGACTCGAAGCTGACCGACACCGTCAAAGACCTGAAGAAGGACTTCAACAAGCAGTTCAACGATCTCAAGTCCCAGCACGAAGCCGAGACGAATGCCTTGCTCGAGAAACTGGACGAGGTCACGACCGCGCTGAAGACACTTTCCGAGCAGTCTTCCGAACAGATCTCCGTCTTGAAAGACAAACTCGGCGGACTCGGCGGTCAACTCGGGGTCGTCATCAACAAAATCGACTTGCTGGGCCAGGGCCAGAACTTGTCGCAACGCTCACTCGGGCTGTTTAACGCGGCTGCCAAAGTTGGTGATGGAGCGCTCGACAAGCTGATCGGTCTCGTCGGGCCGGGAGGCGGCGGCAACCAATTGCGAAATGTTCAATCGCAACTGCAGGCTGCTTCCGCTCGCTTTGGCGGCAATGGGCAAGGCGCTGCCGGCTTGAGTCTGTTGGCATAAGCAAGCCAAACGGTTCGCTCACTTCGCAACGAGCGCGTGGTACTCCGACAATGACGGGGCAGTCAATTGTTAGGACCACGCGCTCGTTTTATTTCTTGAAGAGTACTTCGCGTTATTCGGCACCCGGTGCATCGTTGACGGCCAACACCAACGTCAGTTCTGCCGACACGATAGCATCCTTCGGCAATTCCTTGAGGCTGTCGCCCACCTTGTATGACGCCGCGTCTGAACTCGACCGAGGCGTTAGGGCGAGCAGATGAAATTCGCTGCCCGTCGGCGTCTTTTCATTGCCGAATCGTACGAGCCCGGTGAACGCACCTTCGGCGTCTCGCTGAACGCGGTCTTGCACCCACCACATGCTGTCGGAAGCGGCACGAACGAGCATCACCGGATCAATCTCACCGCGCTGGACACCATGCACGACTTGCCGACGAGTAACGCTCGCTCGGTTCTCAAGTCGTAGAGTTGCGGTCGCTGTCGCGGCCGCCTGAAGCACCACCGGCGAGTTCGTAGTTTTGCTCGCAGGCTCGACTGCCGCCTCGCCCTCGACCTTGCGGAGTACTCGAAGCGGCTTGGCCATTGCGAGTCCGGTCGGCAATTGCTTGAAGACCTGCCCTTCGGCCACCAGTCTCGCCTCCCGCTCGCTTGGCATCATCAACACCGTCACGAGGAAAGGTGTACCTTGTGGCGTCTTCGAATTGCCAAAATAAGCAGCAACCGCGTATCGTCCGGGAGTGGTCGGCTTGGGCTGCGGCTGCACCCACCATTCGGCCACCTCGCTATCTGCGGAAACCAGGACAACTGGAACTCCTGGCACGTTTGTCTCGAAGACCACTTGTGTAACTCGCTCGACGATGCTGTTGCCCTGTGGCGTCGTGATCGTGGCACCAGCCTTCGTCTCTGCCCAGCCCACGCTCGACGCCAACATCGCGATGCCTAACGTTAACACTCCGAACCATCCGAATCTCATCATTTGTTTCATGGAATTGCTCCTCTTGTCCTACAGATATGCAGTGATGCCCACTCACCATCGACACTAGCAAAACAGCGCCGCCGTTGAATAGAGTTTCCCCCGCCAAATCAGGGAAAAAGCGTCGATGGCGTGTCGCAGACAACGAATGCCCCTTTCGCTCCGGTCGGCAAAGAGCTGCCGGTTCCACAACGTAGAACGGAATTCATTCCGTTCTGTACTGTTCGTTCCCGTTCGTCCCGCCCGCCATCAACTCGCGAAAACCATCGCATCGCAGCGAATCCGATACAATTCACCCAATTCAGATTTTTGGCGGATTCCGACCTAAGAAACGAGCCGCTGCTTCGTCTTATTCAGTGAGGCCAGCTCTGGCGGAACGAAATGAGCAGCAATTCGCACAGCGAGACGAGCGACTGGATCAATACAGTCGTCCAGCAATACGAGCGTCCGCTCGTGCGCTATGCTGCCCAGATTATCGGCGATTTAGAGCGTGGTCGCGATGTGGCCCAAGACACGTTTTTGCGGCTGTGCAAGCAAGATCGCGAGCAGCTCGACGGCCATCTCGTCGAGTGGCTGTATACGGTTTGTCGGAACAGGGCGTTGGATGTACGACGCAAGGAGTCACGCATGAAATCGATGACCGCCGAGCAAACAAGCGTTCAAGAAAGCCGCAATATGGATCAGGCCGCGGTTGCTGAACAGCAAGACACCACGACGCGTGTGTTGGAGTTCGTGGACCGCCTGACGGAAAACCAGCGCGAAGTCGTGCGGCTGAAGTTTCAGCACGGCTTGAGTTACAAGGAGATCGCCGCCGTCACCGAGTTGTCGGTTACCAACGTCGGCTATCTCATTCATACAGCGATCAAGAGGCTGCGTACCGAGCTTGGAGTGCAATCGTAGCCATCACGCTCCGCCGTGATGAGCCTTCTCGGGAAAGATTTTACTGACAATCAGGCCAATCGATAAGTCAAACTCAAACGACCAAGGCTCATCACGCGGAGCGTGATGGCTACTTTGGGAGAACCCAAACAATGATTAACTCGGACGACCCCCGCTTAACGGCCTATGTCCTTGGCGAACTCGACGACGCCGAGCGTGCGGAGATCGCCGCCGCCCTCGCCGCGTCGCCCGAGTTGCAAGCCGAAGTCGATTCGATCCGACAGGCGGCGGAGTTGTTTGACGATAGCCTTCGATTCGACGCGAGTCGCGGATTAACCGAAGCACAACGCCTTGCGATTCAGGAGCAATCATCAGTCGCCGTTGTTGAACTAGCAGATCGCTCGGCTGCACCGAAGCAAACTTCCTGGCGTCGCGCGATCATCGCGCTCTCGACAGGGGGCATCGCCGCATCCATTCTGGCCGCGTTTCTGCTGCCAAGCATCCAATCGGCTCGTGAAGCATCACGACGCATCGCGGCTCACACGAGTCGCTCTATCGAATCCGAAGAAGCAGTGCGCTCTGTAGTCGAAGCCGCCGAGGAAATTGAAGTCGGCGGTCGCGGCCATTCCCTTGAATCGCCGCTTGACACAACTGACTACGCAAACGCTCTTGGCGGGGAGGCATCGTCCCGAGAAAACCTCTTTGTGGTACCGAGCGATTCACAGCCAAAGGCACCGTGGGACACGGATAACCAAGTGGATGCGAATGAGCTTCAATGGACAGACATGGGCAGCGCCGCGAGTCCGAATGCGTCTGGAGGAAACGATCTCGCTGGGGCGAGTGGCAAGCGGCCAATTCTTAATGAAGGACGCCCGCGTGAAGGAGTCCCAGCTCCAATTGACGGTTACAGGATATCCGCCGGCGATCATGCTGAGTTCGGTGCATTTGAATTCGACACACCTGCCGATCCTCGTTGGGGAATGGCTGGTGCGAGCGGCGGTTTGGCACCTCGCCGTCCAGCGAGTCCAAATCCGGGGGGCATGGAGATGTCTGGTGGTGCCGTAGAGAGTCTGTACGACGAAGCAGCCATGTCGAACGACGAAGACTCTGTGTCCTCGGCCGCCTCTGCGTTCGATGCGCAACTCGACAGTTCTCGCGTTGCGGGAACCTCGCCGTTAGATAGTAGGGGTGCTACATCGCGACGTTCAGTCGGCCAAAGTGTGGGAGCAACTGAGGGGACGCAGGGACAAGCGGATGAAGACTCGGCCAGGCGTCGGCGTGAACTTTCTCGCACTCGAATGGATACGCCGCGTATTATCATTTCGAAGGAAGAAGAACCTAGTCTGGGGATACATCCCGCCGAAGAGAAACTCGCGGAGGTTCTTGAGCAAGAGCGGCTATTGAAGCGATCCATAGGAGATCTTGGCTTGCGTGAAGATCAGTCCGACGGTGAGTTAGGGCAGAAGCTCGAAGAACTAGCTCGTGTAAAAGCGGGAAAGGATCGTCTTCAAACCCAACGAACGTGGCGTCGCTCTCAAGCAACTCCCAACGCCTCGCGTCTTATCATCGGCGAGCAAGACGAACTGCTGATGGAAGGTATGCAAGCCAACGTCATGGTAGATGGATTCCGAGCACGCGTGCTGCTTGATTTGTATTACTTCAACGATCGCGGTCGGCAACTTGAAGGCAATTTTAAGTTGCGGCTGCCGGATGATGCGTCGTTGTACTACTTCGCGTTCGGCGAATCGGCTTACGAGTATCGTCCGCAAGTCGATCAACTCGCCAGCAAGGGATTTCTCAATGGCGAGTTGGTGCGAGCAGCCGGTTTAAGCCCCAAAGGCATCCTCGAAGCTCGCGAAGGCAGTTGGAGCAAAGTGAAAGAAGCTCGTGTGGTTCCGCGCGAGAAAGCCGCTCATGCTTACAGCGAGACCGTGCGCCGTCGCGTCGATCCGGCGCTGGTCGAATGGTCCGGCGCGGGCATGTTCAACGCTCGCGTCTTCCCGCTGATGCCAAACAAATTGCATCGCATCGTCGTGGGCTACGACCTCAACTTGCAGCAAGTCGGTGACGATTTCGTGTATCGACTTGATCTGCCCGAAGACGTGAAGCAGTGCATGGTCGATCTCAATGTCTCGGCGTTGCCGGGCACGGCTGCCGACATCCAGCCGACGACGCGTCCCTTCGTGTCGAGCGGTCGAGCGTTTTATCACTTTGATGAAGTGAAAGACAGTACCGTTGAACTCCGCTTCTCGGGCACCGGTCCCGTCTTGCTCAAAGGAAAAGATCCGCAAGCGGGTGACTTCTTTGCCGCTCGTATGACGCCCACGCTGCCTGCTGGCGAGATGCGAGCCGGAGCCGAACGAGCGACCTTTCTTGTCGATACCTCGCTCAGTTCGCGGCCCGACAAATTCAATGTGTGGCTGAGCCTGCTGGAGGCGGTGCTGACGAAGAACCGCGAGACGTTGAAGCAGTTTTCCGTTCTGTTTTTCAACATCGATTCGCACTGGTGGAAGGAAGCCGATGTCGACAATACACCCGAGAACATCGCTGCCTTAATGACGTATTGCCACTCGCTGTCGCTCGAAGGTGCCACCGATCTGCGTCAGGCGTTGCGAGAGGCGACGGCACCGTCGTGGGCTCCGAAAGACATTGAAAAACACGCACCTCGCGATCTGTTTTTGCTCAGCGACGGTGCCGTCACTTGGGGCGAGATGAATGTGTATCAGATGAGCAAAGTCTTCACTGCCGGACAGACACTGTTCGCCTACAAAACCGGGATGGCTGGCACCTCGACCGCCACACTTGAACATTTGACGCGGGAGACGGGTGGTGCCGTGTTCTCGATCGTGAACGAAGACGAAGTCGCTGCTGCCGCAACGGCACATCGAAGTCGTCCGTGGAAGTTGATCGACGTCACGATGGCAGGCGGAACCGACCTGCTCGTTGCCGGACGACCGCAAACCATCTATCCCGGTCAGTCGCTGTTGATCGTCGGTCGCGGCGAACCAGATGCGGAAGCAATGATCAAAGTGTCGCGAGGGGAAAAGCTATCGAACATTCCCGTTCAGTTCGAACGAGTTGTCGAATCCGATCTCGCTGCGCGAGCGTACGGTCAAGTTGCTGTTGGCCAGTTGGAAGATCTTGGCAGCACGCTGGAAGACGTTTCGGTCGCCTATGCCCGCCACTTCCGAGTGACCGGCCAGACTTGTTCGCTGCTGATGCTGGATAGTGAAGCGGACTATCAACGATTCAATATTAAGCCCGAAGACGACGTGTTCGTCGTGCGCAGCACACCGTCGGCGGATTTGATCGCAAAGAAGCTCGACGAATTGGCAGAGCAACTCGGCGATGCGAAGGCGAGCGTGGTTGCTTGGCTCGACAAGCTGCAGAACACAGCCGGTTTTCAATTCGAGTTGCCGACGGCATTGCGGCTGGCTATCGATCGGCTGCCGCAATCGGCCTTCGACATTGAACCACCCCGTTTGAAATGCGAGTCGCACCAGCGAGGTGACTTCCCGAAAGAGTTCTTCGAGCAACTCGACAGCGGCAAACTGGAATACGATTCGGTGACGGCTCAAGCCAATCAACTGCTTAAACAGCACGGCGCGGCCAACGGTTTGAAGATGCTCAGTAGCTTGATCGAACAGAATCCGGGCGATCCCGTGCTGACTCGTGATGTCGCGTATTCGGCGATCGAATGGGGATTGGGTGGTC
>CAUJKL010000088.1 GCA_963204995.1 Planctomycetota bacterium
TTCACCATTCGGCCGCAAAATGTATTCGCAGTTCCGGCATCGCCATTAAATACTCCCGGAACTGCTAAGACTTGTTCCGGCCTACTTATTTTCTCATGAATTCTGGACACAATCATGAATGTCCGGGTTTTCGATGCGTTCCATTTCGACCGGATAATTCTCGAATTGCATCGTGTAGCAATCCTCGAACAACGGCTGCAGGAATTCGTCGGTGTCGGGAGCGTAGTGCGGTCTGGAAATGTACTCGCGACCATCCGGCGTGGCGCGAATGTCGCCTTCCTCGATGACGACTTCGCCGCCTTTGATCACATAGCGTGGATGGCCGAACATGCGAGCTACGTCTTTATCTTCTTCGTAGATGACGATGTCCGCGTCGCAACCTAGGCCGAGGTTGCCTTTCTGATGCAAGCCAAGCGCTCGAGCAGGACCGGCGGACATCGACGTTGCGATCTCGTACAGCGTGTACTCACGAGTCAGTTCCGGCAGCGTGATGCGTTCCTTGATCTTGTCCGGCAATTTCTTCAAGCACTCGGTACGGAAGTCGGCACACATCAACAACTGGATGATTTCTGGATACCGCCAGAAACAACCACCGTTGGGATGATCGGTCGACAGAAACACTTGCCACGGACTGTTGATCAACAATAACAGTTCGAGTCCGACCGACCACTGAATTGCGTTGACGAGATTGCTCGGTCGATACGTGTACGGGACGATACCACAACCGGTTTCGTTTTCGACGTCCAGGTTGCCCCATTTGCGGCCGGTCAGCTTATACAGCAGATGCTGCCACGGGCCATCGGCGGTAATGGTCACGGTGTCGCCGAACAGCACGGCACCGGCGTCGGTCGTAACGTTCGGATGTGTATTGAAATACTCGGCCAGTTGTTTCGTTTCGGATCGCATCTCATCCCAGTCGTCGCCGCCATAGGCGTGGTACTGCGAGTGTGCGATGTGGGCTCGGTGCCCTTCGAGATGATTCAAAGTGTCAAGCGTTGTCGAGATATTGCCGGGCGCGCCCAGGTTATTGCAATGCAGATGCATGGGATGAGGCAGGCCGAGTTCGTGGCAAATTCTGGCCAGCTGAGAGATGATGTCGCCGGGAGTTAGCCGCGTGAAGCCTTCGATCGGCGAATTGAGTTGCTTCGCGTCCTTCCCCCATTTCCAAGCCGCGACGCCGCCGGGATTGACGGCCTTTACACCGTACGACTTGGCCGCCCAGATATACCACGCTACGACATTCTTCGCTCGCTCGTACTCACCCTTTTCCATGAGATCGAGCATGATCTCGTTGTTCGCCATCAGCGTGAGCGTACACTTGTCGACGATCGGGATGTCGCCGAGTTCTTCGTGCGTGTGTCGAGCGGAGAGAACAGGGACAGCGGCTTCGTTCACCGTCGTCCAGCCCATGCCGGCATACAGATAGCCCGTTGCAAACGTGGTCGGAGCCATTCCGCCGATGCCCGAGCGACGGGACTGGGAACGAATGAAGGCTTGCGTACGGCGATGATCTTCGGGAGTCATCGCGCGTGCGAAATTGATGGCCCCGCCGGCGACATGCGTATGCACATCGACTCCGCCGGGGAAGACGATCATGCCAGTGGCATCGATCGTCCGCCCGTCTTCAATCGAAGACACGAACTTGCCATCCGAGACAAACAGGTCTCGCATCTCGCCGTCAATTCCATTTGCGGGGTCGTAGACCTTGCCGCCGGTGATTCGAAGCATACGTACCTTTCCAATTGTCCGTCCCTTCTTTTAACGGCAAGCCGCCGGCGACGATCCCGAGCGTCGCCTGCGGCTCGCCGTTAAACGAGGAACCGGCTTATACCTGTGCTGCAATCATCTGTGCGCCTTCGGGCATCCAGAACGGCTTCTTGACGATGGCCTGCTTGATGCGGCGAACGACCTCTTCGTCGGTTGGGTAAGGCGACTTGAGGGCTGGCTTTAACGGTAACGGAATCTCGTCCATGCGATAAGCCGTCCCCGGTGCTGCGATCCCGGCGGGAGCGGTGGTAATGTGAACTCGTGCGAGTTTGCTGGTATGCGTGATGTGCGGGTCCAACACGATCGTGGGAATCCGGGCGAGATGATTGATCGCTGGCTGAGGCATCGTCGCCCCGGGATCGGCTCCGATGATGAAGGCTGCGTCTGCATCACCGCGCACCAGCACGTCGACCGTCGAGAACTCGCCGGGGTTATAACGTGGATAGCCGCGATTGAACGTGATCCCAAACGGATAGCCCGTCTGCCAACGCATGATGACGTCCGCACCGGTCACGTTGCCGTGGCCGCGCATCGGCATGGCGACGAATTTGGTAAAGGCGTTCATCTCGGCTGCCAGCGTCAACAACGCGGCCGAGTTCATGTGCTTGCCGCGAGTCATGGACAGTCCCATGCCGAAGAACACACAGCCGAACTTTGCCTTCTTCATCCGCTGGATGAGATCCATACACTGTTCCAGCGTAATGCCAGTCTCCGCGACGGCCTCCTCGCTCACCTTCTGATCTTTAATCAGAGCTCGCAAGATTGTGATCAGTTCAAAGTCTTTTCCGGAACGAACCTGCAGGAAGATGTCGGCAGCCCTCGCGCTCTTCGTCGGGCGGATATCGACCAACACAGCCGTCCGATCTCTGCGACCTTTCGGCAAAAACTTGCTCTTGGGCATCAACGCATATTTGGTAAAGTGCCGGGGATGGCACTCGGCGGGATTCCCTCCCCAATACATCACAAAATCCGCTCGGTTCTTTACTTCACCGAGTGTACAAGTCACCTTGCCGCCCAACTGAGCAGCGATTTCCGTGGGACCGTGTCACAACGACGTGTGGCTGTCCAGCAGACCACCTAACAGGTCTGCCAGGGCCACACACTCGCGTTGTGCTTCACAGGTTGTATTGCTCATGCCATACACCAACGGCATGTCCGCTGCGTGCAGATAGGTCGCCGCCGCTTCGATCGCTTCATCGAGCGTGGCTTCTTTGCCGTCGACCAAAGCATCGGGGTAGATGTGCTCGACCGTGTGGTTCAGGAACCAAGCCGTCCCCAGCACGCAAGCCTTCTTCGCTTTGAGGATGCGGGTCTCGTCTGCATGCAACTCGATATCGTCGCACACGCAACCACAAAACGTACACGTCGCGTTGTTTACAACAGTGAGAGTCATGGGCACTCCTGTTAGTTAGTTAGTTTCTTCAGCTCTCATATCGTCCGAACTGGACGGAACGAGGAACGTTCAGCCAAGCGCACGGCCTTGGCATGATCCTCGCACACGGCGTGGCATGTAGCGTCCGGGTTCGACTTCTTCCCAAGCTGGAACTTCGGCAGCTGCTTCAGGAAGAGCAAAATGAGGGCTATCGATCGCCGTTAAATCAACTTCAGGTTTTGGATTGTTCATGTAAGTATTCCTTGTGACGCGTTGTTACTGCGGGGCGTCCACTCGTTCCACTTCGACTTCCCAACCCTTCGAGGTAGGCATTCCAGTCCCATCGGTATCTCCACCCATCAAGCGACAAGTTGGCGGGCCGTAAGGGATGAATAGTAGACCGTCAGGCACATTCGCCTCAGTACACTGAAAAGTCGCCTCGCCGAATTCGGTTCGCACGCTCACCGAATCACCTTCGGCCACGCCTAGAGATTCCATATCGGCAGCACTGATCTCCAGCGTTGTCACTATCTTCTGGTATTCGTCGGTGAACTTGCCGACGTTGATCTGAGATCCCTGTTTGGCGGTTCGCGTGGGATTCAGGAGAAACTTTTTGGGTTGCATAAGCAGGGTGGTGACAAGGTTGAGTTGAGAATCGCCGGTTTTAGTAGCAGGGCGGGAACTGTGTGCCCATTGTAACCCAAATGGAATCGCAGCCACATCCTTGGTAGCGAGGAACTGCTGCGAGAATTCACGGATCGGCGGGCGGGGCTGGCATGCGGCGAACCTTGGAGGGCTTGGGAGTGAGCAGAATGGGGATAAACTGATCGGACCCGATCGTGCCGATTGCCGTATTACCACCTTTCTCGGGCCCGGTCGTATAGGGACCGCTCGACTCAATGCCTCCGAAGATGTAACCGACGACGGTTGGTTTCGTTATCTGATCGAGCCGCAGGACTCCGTTCTTGTAATGCGGTACGGCTGGATCGACGAGCATTGCAGCTTCCGCGCCCAGATATCCCGGCAAATCGTCCGGCAAGATGAAACCTTCCGTCTTCGCGCTCTTGTCGACGCGCAGCAAAGAGACTGTCTTGATGAAGGGCAAGCCATCTTGGAATGGCTGGCCACCTTGCGGATTGGGTACAACCTTATCCTTCACTAACTTGTCAGTCTGGCGGTCATAGTGCAAGGAACTAATGCCGCCGAAGAAAGTCGTGAACATGCTGCCCGACTTCCCATCGTGCAAACAAAGATAGGCACAATCGTATTGACTCAAGAGTTGCTGTGCCGCACGGTCGACGCCCGGCGAGAACGAATCATAAGGAAACTGCGCGCCTTGATACTCGAAGGGGAACTGCTTGATCTCGTCGATATAGACCGGTTCGAGAAAGCCTTCGAAGGTGCCAGGGCGAAAGACTCCGCCGTAGGCCGCGATACGAAACTTACCTTGCGGAGAGATCGCCGGTGCGACGTTCAGATCGCGGCGGCGATACGGGTCGGTCGGATCGTTCGGTCGCGGATTGCCAATTTCGAAATTTGGAAAACTCTCGACTTTCACGGACAGCATTGGCGCATCGGTGACTGTGACCCGGCGGACCTGACGAGTGTACTGCTGATAGAAGATCCGTTCTGAATCACGAATGGCCGGCGAATACAAACCGTCGAATCGCTGGCCGAATACCATATACAGTGACGCGCCCAGCGGCAGCAAGCCGCCTCCCGTCACGCGCAGCGCCGGATCGGACGTCTGACGAACGTATCCTGTAATTCGGCCACCATCGATCACCGCTCGAATGGTATCAGCCACATCGAACACGGTGAGGGTATCGAACGTCAGCATGTTCCCCGTCGTGTCCGCGCCCGGACTCTCGCCGTAACCTCCGATCACGTACAACCGGTCGTCGACCTGACACGAGAGACAACTCGACGCCCGCAACGGATCGGTTCGAATGTGGGTCAGGCAATCGAGCGGTCGACGCCAGACTTGTTTCTTGGCGATGTCCACGACCCACAAGTGGCCGTTGTCGCCGGAAACGTTGTAGTCGTTTACCAGGCGGTCGGGCCGTGGTTCGACAAAGTCGTGCAGCCCCGAGTGTCGACCAGATACCAGCAGCCATTTCAGTCCGTCGACGTCGGCATGAGCATGTGCGTACGACTGCAAGGGAGGAGCGTTTGGAATCGTGAAGGCTGGCTGGAGCGTGAGCGAAAACGGAAGTTGAGCGTCTTCAGCTGCGGCAATTTGCACAATCGCGAGCATCATTACGAATGCCACCGTAGGCCGGACCAAGTCTGCGCAGTTCCGGCGAACGAATCGACAACGCTCGAGCTGGCGCGGTGCCGGAACTGCGCGGACTTGTTCCGGCCTACTTGGAACGCGAAACTTCAGAGCCAAAGAGGCGAGGGTCTTCATGTGGTTTACTTCGCCTCCTGTTCAAGCCAACGCAGTATCATGTCTCGATCATAAGCCGATAGATCGCGAGTGACCGGCATGTGTTGCGGATCGTCGCGGGATAGTTGCAGCGAGGCAGCGATCGTTGTGGCGTTTTGCAATACGACTTCACGCAGATCGAGTGCAATCCGGTCTTTCATGGCCGGGTAAAGCTTCGCATAGCGTTCGAAGATCGGGCCAACGTGCTCATCCCAAGTCGGCGCTGCGATTTCGTCGTGCGTATTGAAGACTAGAATCGTGACGATTCCGAGCCGCTGGTTCGGTGGAGCAATTTCGTTGTTCTCCGATGCTGGTGTGACAGGCGGACCCACCATACCCCACGCCTGCCAACCGGCGGTGTCTCCGAGCATGTAGATTTGGCTGTCGACGTACTTTCGACTCGCTGGCAGACCGTTGATCGTGCCCGGCTGGGCGGTCAGCTTCAGCGTCGCTCGACCATCGCTGCCCGTGACCGCGATCGCCGGATTG
The DNA here is from genome assembly GCA_963204995.1 of Planctomycetota bacterium. Classification (GTDB taxonomy): domain Bacteria; phylum Planctomycetota; class Planctomycetia; order Pirellulales; family Pirellulaceae. Next base: position 6,057 of record CAUJKL010000088.1, read on the forward strand.
CGAACGCCGTCGTGGAACAACACGCTGAGCGGCAAGTTAATATCGTAGCCCGGTTGCGTAACACCATAAAACGGAACTTGCTCGGCAACTAGCGGTTGACCAAGTCGCAAAGCACGAACGCGAATCGTCGCGGATTCGCCGGGATCAAGCCGATACACCCATTCCTCCACATCGATGTACTTGCCCGAAGGATGCTCGGCCAATACTGGTTGCACGTCGTTGGGCGAAAGCAATAAACCGATCCGCTGCTCGTCCAGTAACAGCGATTGACGGTCGTCCAGATCCGCTTCGACGATGCCAGCGGTGAGTTCCAGTTGTTGATTGCTGGTGTTTAACGGAGGCGTGAGCACCACGGACTTCGCGAGTTTCGACGAGCCTTCGGTAGGCAGAATCGCGGCATGGACTTGTTGATTGATGGCCGGTCCGCCTGTCGACACCACTTGGACCGAATTGCCGAGGTCGAACACCAGCTTCTGGCGTCGGCGATCGACCTGGCACGGAGCGGCCCAGAATTGCGACGTCTTCGCAGCCGCCGTCCAAACCAATCGCCGCTGCGCCACGAACTGATGCGGTTCGCCTTCGACATAGGGACCAATCGTACCGATCAACCGACCGGACAAGTTTTGCTCTGGGTCATTGCTCAGAGCGAAGCGATCCACATTGAACTTGATCGATAGCGTTTGTTCGCTGGCATTTGCCAGTTGCTCAAGTACTGGCGACAGATCAAGCGAGCCGTTCCAGCTGACATCCGTCAAGATCGATTGAAACGTCGTGCTGGCAGGCATCAGCATGCCGCCGAGCGCGCGTCGATTCCAATAGTCGCGAAAGCAAGTCGGCTCCATCTTGCCGTTGACAATCAATTGGTCGTCCGACGTGTTGATTTCGATCGTGATTTCCAAGCCAAAGATTGTCGACAACCGCCGCTGAAACGGATCGAGATCGACGATCTTGGCGTCGCCAAACTCACGCGGCAGCGTGTTGCCTCCGTGAGGCCGACTGCTGATTGCGGCTCCAATCAATCGATCCCCCGCAGCCGAGTCGATCAGACGACCGTCCTTGGTCATCGCACTTGTCACGCGACAGCGGCGAAATCCGAACCCGCCCGCGCCATTCGAGTTCCAATCGCCCGGCGTGACGATCGGAATCGAGTTGTCGGGAGCATAGTTGCCCAGATCGTTGTTTCTGGTCGGTACATCGGCATGAAAGCCACCCAGAAAGGAGAAGCGTGGCGTATCGAGGTAGCTCATGAGTGGTCTCTCGCAAGGCAGTTGTTCCACCGAGCATAAATAAGACTTTCGCAAGAAGCGAATTAGCGACGCCCGAGGATTCTCGCCGATCGCTAAACTACGGTCCAATCTTCGACTCGGAGGCCATCCACTCGCTCGAACTCGCGGTTGTTCGTCACGAGCGTAAGTCCGTGCGTCAGAGTGATAGCAGCGATGAGTAAATCATTTGGCCCTATTATCTCGCCACGAGTTTCGAGAACGTCTCGGACTTCGGCATAGCGACGGGCAGCGCTATCGTCGAAGGGTAGCGAGCGGTACGGCGCGAGTGTGCGTTCAACACGCAGTACGCGGTCTTCCCGATTCCCGTATTTCCTGGCTCCGTGCAGCAGTTCGGCCCACACCACAGAGCACACGGTGATCTCGTCGACGCTCGTCCCGCGTAAACGCGACTCGACGGGCGAGCCCATGTGCTTCAGGTAGTGAATCCACACGTTGGTATCAAGCAAGTAAAGCATTACCACGACTCGCGAACTTCCATCGGCAAGTCGGGTGGAACCTCCAGGGGCTCGTTGACGAAGCTTCCCGCCGTGGTTTCAAAATACTCCAACGGATATCCGAATGCGTCAGTTGCTCGGGTGTGGCTAACTCTGTGCTGCGCTAGTGCCAATGCATCGCGTACAGCAGTTTCCAGTAACGCAGCAGTTTCGGAATCAAGTTTGCTAAGAACAGTATCCAACTCCGCAGCCAGTGGAGTCATAGCAAGATCCTTCTATCACGAGGAGGTTTGCGAGGCAGCTACCTACCAGTCTGCCTACACCGATCATAGAACGCAAGTCCCGCGACGCGTACTCTGAGTAAAGCTGACCATCCGATCCTACCAATTCATCTGCGCACCGGTATAGAACGTGATGCCCGGCTGGAACACACCGCGGCCCGTTCGCAGATCGAGGTGTTCGCGGTAGAACTTGTTGGTCAGGTTCTCGACGCCGCCGACCAACGTCAATCGCTCGGTCGCTTGCCAGAAACCGCGCAGGTTGTAAGTCGTGAATCCGGCGGTGGGCAGCTCGCCGATCGAACTCGCCACACGATCTTGACTATCAACAATGCGGGCCGAGAATTCGACACCCCATGTCGGGGTTTCGGCTGGCTGGCGAATCCAAAAGCCGGCGCGAGCTTCCAGGGGTGAGATGCTCGGGAGCGGTTCTTCGTCGGCACCGGGGAGAACACCGCGTGGCGCATTTGGATCGATGGTGAATGTGGCGAATGCCGGGTTATAGAACTGCATTCCGCCAGCAGATCGCGTGTGGTCGCGGCCTTCGACATAGCTGGCCGTCACGAACGGCGTGAGCCAATCATTAACATCGTATTCGGCGAAGGCTTCGCCGCCCGCAAGAGTCGCGTGCGGAGTATTCACGTAAGTCAACGCTCGCGTGTTCTCTTCCGGCAAGGCTCCGAACAGCACAACCTCATACGTGATGTAATCCTTCACCCACGCGTAAAATCCGTTCAACCCACCGCGAAACCGGCCGGTGTCAACACGCACATTGAGATCCAACTGAGTGTGTTGCGCCGCGTCGAGATTGGGGTCGCCGATGACGGAATTGAAGCCGTTCTGGACGACGGACAGGAAAGGGCCGGTAGCGTACAGCTCGGTCAGCGTCGGCGGCCGCATGCCAACGCCAGCCGCTCCGCCAAACGTCCAATTATCGTTGAGCCGGTACTCCCCACTCCCGAACACCGACCACAGCACAAAGTCCTGTGCGAGGTCGTCGGTGCGAAGTTGGTTCGTCAAGAAAGCTCGGTCCAGCGGTACTTGAGTTGGCAGAGTCGAACTGAGCCCTGGCGGATCTTTCGTGACGTCGGTGTTCAGGAAATCCAATCTCCCACCCGCGCGAAACGACAGCTGCTCGGTGGCTGGCAAATTGAGTTCGGTGAACAGCCCGGGATTAGACCAATACGAACGCGGGATCGGCGAGTTTGCATCTTGGAAATTGTAGATGCCCGGCGGGATTCCCAGCGCCCCTGCCAAACCTGGGTCGACATCAACATCGAAATCGTTTAGCTCGTTTAGCTCCTGCTTCAAGAATCGCATGTCGCTGCCAAGCGTGAGCTGCACGCTCCCGATTTCTCCCCACGACACTGCCGTCGAGAATCCCGTGGACATGGAATCAACATCCGTTTCCAGATCGTTTGTCACGAGGGCAATCGAGGGGATCTGCATGCGCTTGCCAGGTCGTTGAGCGTCGCCTGCGAACCGCGTGCGATTGTACCATCCATTCGCGGTGAGACGATCAAAGTGAGCTTGTTCCACCAGCGTGTAGTTCAACTCGAACGCATCGGTGACGAGAAAGTTAATGTCGAAGAACTGGCCGGGCGACTCGACTCCCGTTTGATCCAGCCGCAGGTAACTGAACTCTAGCGATTGAAACTCGTCGATGTCGTAACCGAGTGCGACGTCGAGATCTCGCGAGTTGTAACTTGTCGGCAACTTCCGGCCATCGCCCATCGTATAGTCGTTGCCGGTGCGATGTCCGTAGCCAACTCGATATCCATAGTCGCTGCCGCCGCCCCAAACGGTCTCGCGCCCATAGAATTGCTCGCCGTTGTCCTTATAGTCGAGACTTGTACTGTGATGCGACTCGTGCCCGTCCTCGTAACGGGGCGTTGGAATAAAACTGAAGTCGATGAAACTGGTTCCCGGTCCGTACATCGCGCTGTATGGGCCTTTGATGATAATGATGTCGTTGATAAGTCGCGAATCGACTTTACTCAGCATCGTATCGAGGTCTTGCCGCGCCGGCACCCAATAAGATCCCGAAGCGAGTAGCCCGCCGAAGCCCGCACCGCGCACGCGTGTGTCCGTAATGATCGGAGTTCGATTTTGAGGCGTGAGACCGCGAGTTTGCAGCGACTTGCCGAGCAAGCTGCCCGTGTCGGTCGTCGCACGAAAGCCGGATTCCGTCCCCAGCACGATGTCGGTACCAGGCACGGCGGCTCGCTGTCGGCGCACGGAGCTGAGCAGGCTTGAATCCATTCCGCCGAGTCCGAAAAGAACATTCGACAGCGAAGCGGCTACTTCTGGTGCCAGCACGGACGACTCGACGGGACTAGGCACCGGAGCGAGAGGTTGCGGCTGATCTTGGATCAATCGCATTTCGAAGGTTGCATCCTCGTCCTCCGAAGACTCTTCGTCGTCGGTCCGCACGATCGGGATCGTGAATTCGATATCCTCCGCAGAAACCGGTGCTGCGGCAAAGGTTGCTAGCAGTATCCCAATTAAATTGGTGTATTTCAGAGTCCGATGCATCTTCGAATTCCGTTTGCCGAATGCACATTTCCGAAGCCCCCAAGGTCCGCCATGCTTGCAACCTGACGAAAAGCAGGTATCCGGTTGTATCGGCTTTGACGGTCGCCCGTTTATTCCGTTTCGCCACAAGTGACGATTATTCCGGTTATGACGATTGCAACGGCGCTGCCGCCCGGTGTTTCTACCCGGCGCGCTGGGAGTAACGCAAAGAGTAGAGCAATTGTCCTCAATTGCTCCGGGAACAGTTGAGACAACCGTTCCACCAACCCTTCAGCTCGCCTCTGGCTCCAGCGCGAGCGCCGCTTCCGCAAGGAGCTTCAGCAATTCGATGTTCCCAGGCTGGTCGGCTTGCATGATCTGCACGGCGTTCTCGTAGTACTGATTTGCTTGCTCCTGGTCCCCCGTTTTACCGTATGCCAGGGCCAGCAGAAATGAATCGCTGCTGTCCGGATGGCTGCGTAGCGACTCTGCGGCGCGAAGGGCTTCGATGCTCTCGTGCCACTTGCCGGCACGATACAAAGCCAGTCCGAGACCATTGGCAAAGCGCGGATTCGCGGGAACTAACTCGCACGCCTGCCGAGACAACGCAATTGCCCGCTCACGATTGCGTAGCTCGACGTCCCCGCACTGCGCGAGCAAACGAGCAAAAGCGTCGAGGTGATTTGGGTTGTTCTGCATCGCCTCGCGCAACCCGATGGCCGCAACATACTGAACACGAGCCTCCTCCGCTGGCCCCATCTCCAACAGCAAGTCGCCGAAGTGTGTGTGGCACCATGCGAGCGGGTCGTGCGTGAGCGGGTCGTCGAGTCCCGCTTCCATCGCTTTCTGAAAGTCCGCAATTGCCGCCAAGTAGCTTTGTCTGGCCTCCTCGTGTCTGCCGACCTTTTGAAACAAGCGGCCCAGACTTGAACGCGCGCTGGCCAGTCGGCGGCGATACTCGGGCACATCGGGCACCGCGCGAGTCAACTCGTCAAATCGCCGAACCGCGTCGCGACAAGCCGTCTCTGCATTCTCGTTGTCGTCGAGATCTCGGAGGATGATACCGAAAGTCTGCGTACAGACGGCATGCTCGACATGGTAGCGATACATCATCGGATAAGTGTCCACCAGATCGATGAACTCGCGCAGCGCCTCGG
>CAUJKL010000089.1 GCA_963204995.1 Planctomycetota bacterium
AGCATTGATCGACATCGCGTCTGAGAAGTCGTGAGACTGCTGAATCCTGAACTCTCGCGAGTTCAGCTTCATATATCACGAGAGTCACTTGCTTTTCCGACTGCGAATCCTTTCGTATCGGAACTGATGTTGAGTCGTGAACAACCGGCGATACGCCAGCAACACGACGCCAACGCTTCCCAGTGCCGTAGCCGAAGCAATCAAAAACATAATGACGATCTGATACTTAACGGCCTGGATCGGATCGACGCCGGAGAGAAGCTGGCCGGTCATCATCCCCGGCAGACTCACGATCCCGACCACCATCATCGAGTTGATGATCGGCGTCATCGCGGTCGTCAATGCTTTCTGAATCGTCTCGCGAGCCGCTTCCCAGCGAGTCGCGCCCAGCGTGAGCAGCGTTTCGACGTGGTCTCGGCCCGATCGAAATCCTTCGAGGACTCCCGCGAGCCCAAGCGTGATGCCATTGAGCGTGTTGCCGAGGATCATGCCTAGTAGCGGAATCGCGTACTGCGGGTCGTGCCACGAGCGCGCTCCTTGCAACACCGCGATCATCGCGAAAGCCAGTACGAACCACGAACTAGCCCACACGGCAATCATCGTATCCAGCAGCATTCCGGTGTAGGCGTGAGCCGAACGGCTGAATGCCGTATACCCGGCGATGCCCGTCATGATCGACAACATCGCGACGACGACGATGATTTGTTCGACCTGAAATACCCAATGCAACACGAGCCCGATCAGCAGTAACTGTAAGATCGTGCGGACGCCGGCGATTAACAACGAGCGTTCAAGCCGCAATCGGAGCACCAGCGAAATCGCCGCGTTGACGAGAATCAGCAATGCGGCCGCACTGACTTGGAGCGTCGATAGTTCGACGTAGGACTTCATCGATTCGCCTCTAATTCGGTGAGTTGTCCGTCTCGAAGCTGTAATGTCCGGATTGCGACACGATTGGATTGAGCTGAATCGTGAGTTACCCACACGAACGCTCGCCCGGTGCCTGGGAACGCCATCCAATCGCCGACGAGTTGTTCGATTTGCCGCGTTGTGCCCTCGTCCAACGAAGCCGTTGGTTCATCCAGCAGCAGCATCGTCGGATCAAGCTGGATGGCGCGAAGGAGAGCGACAATTTGAGTTTCACCGCCCGAAAGGCTTGCCGAATCGAGGGCCAAGAAACGGTCATCGCGTCCAAGGCGCTCGAGTTGAGCGATGATGTTCTCGCGCGAGTACGTTCGGTGGCGGTGAACTGCGAGCGAGTAAGCGAGTTGCAGGTTCGTTTCAACGGTTCCGTCAAACAAGCGAGCCCGTTGCGTCAGGTAGATTACCTGCGACCGATAGACAGGAATCTCGTCAGGCCCCGGCGATTCGCCTCGCCAAAGAATCGTCCCCTCATTAACCGCGTCAAGCATCGCCAAGGAACGCAACATGACCGTCTTGCCCGATCCTGTTGGTCCGGTCAACGCAACACGCTCGCCCGCGCCGATCGCAAGCGAGACATCGCGCAACAACCAATCAGTCCCGTCGCGATGCTGTCGACCGATGCCGCGCGCCTCAAGCAATGGCGTCTCGTTCGACATTCTTAGGATCGCTCCACCCGAATGCCAAGCTGTGTAATTTTTTGTTGCAAGCTTTGGCGGTGAATGCCAAGTTGTCGTGCGGCGGCGCTGACGTTGCCTGCATGGTGTCGTAAGGCTCGTGCAATGGCAAGTTGCTCGAACGACTCGATGAGTTGGTTCTTCGCTTCCGTGAGCGGCAAATCGAGATATTCGGCAAACGCGTCCTGCGTGGATTCATCGGTCGACCGCGACATGGGTAAATCGCCAGCACGAATCAAGCCGTCGGTCGTCATTGCCGCTGCCGCCGAAATTGCATGTTCCAACTCGCGGACATTCCCCGGCCAGGCGTAAGCCAGCATCTGGTCGACGGCCCGTGTGTCGAACCTTGGCGGCGTCGGCAGCTTGTCGGCAATACGATCGAGAAAGAAGTTGGCCAATAGAATTATGTCCTCGCGGCGCTTTCGCAATGGCGGCACATGCAGTTCGACGCCTTTAATCCGATAGTACAGATCCTGGCGAAAGCCGTGATCCGTGATCGCTTGCTCAAGATCTTGATGCGTCGCGGTGATCACGCGGACATCGACCTTGATACTCTTCGTCGAGCCAACGGGCTGAACCGTTCGCTCTTGCAGAGCCCGCAAAATCTTCGTTTGAGCGGGCGGTGGCATGTCGCCAATTTCGTCGAGAAACAGAGTTCCGCCATTCGCTTGTTCAAACACTCCTTTCCGATCGGCTTCCGCACCCGTAAACGCCCCTCGCACATGGCCAAACAATTCGCTCTCGGCCAACGACTCGGCGATGGCGGCGGTGTTGACGGCTACAAACGGCCCGCCCGCCCGCGAACTCAGTCGGTGTATTTCACGAGCGATCAACTCTTTGCCGGTCCCCGTCTCTCCGCGAATTAAGATATCGATCGGGGCTTTCGCGGCTCGCTGCATTTGAAAGAACAGATCGCGCATGGGTTGCGAGACACCGACGAGCGCTCCGAACGCTTGTTTCTCGTCGAGTTGCAATTGTAGATGTTGAAGTCGGTGCTCCAGCGAAACACGCTTTGCGGCTCGTCGCGCGATCGCCCGCACCTGCTCGATCTCGTACGGCTTCGTAATGTAATCCGCCGCGCCCAGCCGAATGCAATCCACGGCCGACGAGACACTGTCATCGGCGGTCACAACGATGATCTCGGTCGACTGCGTCAAAGGCCCAAGTTGTTCGAGAGTGCCGCGACCACCGAGGACCGGCATCGAAAGGTCCAAGAACACAAGGTCGACAGAATTATTCTGAAGGAACTCGATCGCCGCTTGTCCATTCTCGGCTTCGGCAATTTCGTAGTCGGGGCATTTCAACGCCTTGCGCATCGCGTATCGCGCGGGACGTTCGTCATCAGTAATGAGAATGCGGAGTGGTGTTGGCATCGAGCGAAAGAACTCATTGGTCCGATTGAGGGTCGTGCGATACTGGGTGCTGGGTGCCACTGCTGGCTTGCCCAGCAGTGCCTGCATCACACTGCTGGCTTGCCCAGCAGTGCCTGCATCACACAACTGGCTTGCCCAGCAGTGCCTGCATCACACTGCTGGACAAGCCAGCAGTGGCACCCAACTACTAATCCGCACAATCTAACTTGCCTCGTAGCTTATCCAACGGCAACGACACGGTGAAGCAGGTGCCGCGATTTAGCTCGCTATCGCACTCGATCGTTCCGCCAAGTTCTTCGACGTTTCTTCGCACGACGTACAGCCCAATTCCCGTACCCTGCGTTTTGCCAGTTACGAATGGTTCATAGATGCGAGATCTGATCTCGTCAGAGACTCCAATCCCGTTGTCGCGGATCGTGGCTACGATCGCACCTACTGTTTGTTCAATGGCGATATGCACCTGCCCATTCGTTCCAGTCGCCTCGATAGCATTGAGCACTAAATTAAACGCGATCTGTCGGAGCGTCTCCTCGCTGCACCAAATAGGCGGAATGTCCTCGGCGATACTCGACTCGACATAGACATTGTGCTTCTTCGCGAGATGCGAGAGCACATGAATCACGCCCTGAAAGACCGTCGCCACATCCGTCGCCTCTTTTCCTTCGGACGCAGGTCTCGCAAACTTCAGGAACTGAGCAGTGGTGTTCACTAGCCGGTCCACTTCTTCCAGGATCAATCCAATGTCTTCCGCATTCTCGTCATTGGGACCGGTTCGTTCGTCGAGCAGCGTGGCGATTGTCTTGATCGATGAGAGCGGGTTCTTGATTTCATGGGTGATGCAACTCGTCAGCAAGCCCAGCGTAGTGAGCTTCTCATTCTGAGCGGCTCTGCGTTCGGCATCGATCTGCCGTTTTTGCAGGTAGTGGTTGTGCAAAGTCACCGCGAACAACTCGACAAGCAGCAAAATCGCGTTCGTCTCTTCGTCCCCCAACTCTTTCGCCCGCCGTCCCCGCCCAAGCAATAGCAGCCCGGACACACCTTCCTGCGCAACACGAACTGCAAGCGAAGAGTTTAGTTCTGTAAGTAGCTCACAGGCCGCGTGATTGCTGGCACTCGGTCCGCGACAGGCGACGTGTGAATGCGATTCGAGGGCGCGATTCAAACGAGCGATCGTGGCGGCGTCGATTCGCGAATCGTCGCAGATTTCGACGAAGGGAACATCGTGCTCGTCGAACAACCATGCCGCCGCTGATTCGAGTTGGAAAGACTCTTGAACATTTGTAACGAACCACTGGCCGAGCATCTGCGGTTCATCGGCCACATGCTGCCACATCTCGACCGCCAACTCTCGAGTCCGCTGACGAATATCATTTCGGCTGCGTCCCATCAAATAGTGCAATGCTTCGGCAACTCGTTGACGGATTGGCTGGTACAACATAACGAGCAGAAACACGATGATTCCCTCCAAGATCCCCAAATCGATTCGCAGTCGGTCGGCAAAGGGTTCCGCGATGCGATAGAGGATCAAGTGGTGGAACAATAACGCAGCGACCACAATCACGCCGTAGACGAGCGTTCGCTCAACAACCAATCGCATGAAGCGATATCGAATGACGAAATATGTAAACAGAGCAGCCGGGGCGACGGGTAGTAAGACGATCGCCAGAAGCAGAGGCGACTCGGGACTACGCCATCGCGGATCTTTCAACAGAAACGTAATGAACAGCAAGCCGGTCAACAGACAAAGAAACGACTCCATCGCCAGCAGGAATCGGCGGAGTTCTTGAGACTCCGTTCGTGTGCGTTGAAGATGGAACACCACGATCGCCATTACATTGACGCATCCTGCGAACACCAAATACTGCCAAAGGATACCGTCGACCCGGGCCAAGAAAGGTTCATTCGGCGATTTCGCGAGCGCGAACCACACCGATGGCAAGATGACGAGTGGTGCGTAGCTAATGAGCAACGCTGGCCGAAATTGCGTATTTACGTCAAATCCACTTCGTATCACACGCAGCACACCATGCAGCATGGCACATGGCATCAGCAACAACCCCACGCACATCGTCGACATGGCGACCCAGCGAGCCGCTTCAGCCCACTCGCCAACGCTATACAACAGCAACAGATTCGCGAACTCGCCGCCATGAAACAACCACACGCCAATTGTCAGCGTCACGATCGGCAGCGCCGTCCGCCGCCAGTTGCTCCGTTCGCAGATGCTCAGCAACAGCGCAGTGTCAATGACGGCTGCGGCACCGATTAAGAATAATCGCAATTCGTAGGGCATGGAGGAAAGCAAGTGTTACGAGAACGGGATTTGGACAGGAGATTGTACTCGCGAATCTAGCTCGTATGGCGTGCGAAGGCAGAGGTCTTCAATCTTCCTCCCCCAAATCTTCCTACCGTTCATTCTGTGATTCAGCGAGCGACAGAAGGTAGGAAGATTGGGGGTAGGAAAACGGAGGGACCAGATTGGCGGAACACTATCTCCTCCCTTCGCTCCACACCTCGATATCATCCGGCGCAAGTCG
>CAUJKL010000090.1 GCA_963204995.1 Planctomycetota bacterium
GGCTTGATTGACCGTGCTGTGAACTTGACGCCAATTCGCGGCCGCCATTCCTTCCCGATGCCGCTGTTGACCGCCAAGCTCGATCGTTTGCACGACGACATGCTGTTGACTCACCGCCCCGTCCGCGCCGTTACGATCACGGTTATACGGCAAGACCTGAGTTTGGAACTGAGGGTTGTAAATGTAAGTATTGGCGACACCGATGGCGGCGATCGCGACCGGTTCACTCGCCCGCACAGCAGCCAAGTCAGGATTGCGCGACAGCCCCAAAGAAATCGCTTCGTCGAGCGACAGTGCAACGGCGTTGAGATCGGGTACCGCCGGTGATGCTGCCAATCGTACGACGCCATCTTTCGCCGTGTCGGCCGCACTCGCTTGGAGACTGACCAACGGAGCCGATGGTAGCACTGCCGGTTGTTCCGCAAAGATCAGCTTGTCGAGTCCGTGCGGGCCACGACAGCCTCCGACGACAAGTAACGTCATCAACAGCAGCGTTATTCGTTGTTTGTTTACCATCTGCACTCTTACGGCTGTTTTAGATCTGCCGTTTGTTTATGTTGAGCGGAGCTAAGCGTTTATGCCGTTTCCAGTGGAAGAGGCGGGCCAGTTCGTTGCGCTTCAAGCGTGCTTCGCGTTCGTGTTCGATACGAGACTGTGAATCGCAGTGGCACGCGCGGTGCAAGATCTGCGCGATCCCTTCCCCGATCTGTGGCAGCGTGATCGCGGGGGTCCATTTTTTTCCCCGTCGCGTTTCGCTGAGCAGGAACCAGGCAGCAATCAACGAGAGCGTTTGATGATGATGCCAGCCCGACCAGTTGCGCACCTCGTAGTCAGCCAGTCCGGCTTCGCTCTTGCCGCGTTGAATGCATTCTTCAATGCGATGCTCGGCCTTGGCCACGCGCGCGAACTCCAGGAGCGGCGTCTCGGCGCTGCCGTTGGAGAGGTAGTAATCCACCTTGACCACGCGCTCATTGTCGCGATCCTTGTAGCGCATCGCCACCGGAACTTCGTTCGACGCCTGTTGCTGCCGGTCAGTGCGCGCCGCGCCGCGCTGCTTCAGGCGCTCGACGAGCAGCGGTCCCTGCGCGCCGTCGCGCACGTTGAGTGGGGTCCAAGCGCTGGCAGGTTGAGCCACGAGCCATTTATCGACGCGCACCCACGGACGAACCGGCGGACGACCTCTTTCGCTGTTCGTCGGCGGCTCGACTTCCAAATCGCGGATCAACGTGTTGGAGGGAACGGTTGCATAAACTGCTCCAAGCGGGACGCCACCTCCGCGAAGACCTGCGGCGCAAGCTCGCATTCCTTCAGCACCGCCGCCTTCCGCGCCTGAAACTCCCGTTCCCCAAATTCTGCTTCTATGCGTATACTCCTGTAGCAACAAGTGACTCCCTCCTGAACTGCAAAAGATGTTGATACCAAATCCTTTACAGCATGTCACTAGAAGTCAGACAGTCAAAACTTTAGGGGAACAGAAATAATTGGCGGATTGATCTTGCCACGAAAAAGGCCCGCAGAGAAATTGGAGGTTTCCACACCACACCAACTCTCAAAGGGCCTAAGTTCCAGTTTTGCACTTTTGGGAACTGATCTTGGCATGAAAAAGGCGGTCCGCGACAATGGCGATTGAACCTTAAAACTTTCAATCTCATTGGCACGGAGGCCGCCAACATGGAACTTACCAATTCTTTCGAGATTCTGCTACGTACGTTTTTGCCAGTTTTCACCGCACCGAGCTTTCAGACGTTTCGGCTGCTGATGACCGGTTGGATTCTGTCCACGCGGCATCGCTACGTCACCGACCTGATCGTGTCCAGCGATTCGACGACCAACGGCCACTTTACCGACTATCACCGATTCTTCTCGCAAGCCGCCTGGAACATTGACCATCTCTGGAAGTTACTCGCGCAACTGATCATCAACAAGTTGATCGGCCAAGACGCCCTCATCATTCTCTCAGGCGATGACACGTTGTGTCGCAAGCGAGGGCTGGGCATCTTCGGAACTGGCATGCACCATGATCCGCTCAGTTCATCGAAGGCCAAGAAGATCTGCCACTGGGGCCACGATTGGGTCGACTTGTGTATCGTGATCGCTCGCCCCTGGTGGGCGCCCTCGAAAGTCTTTTCACTTCCCATCTGCATGCGGTTGTATCGCAATCAACAGGGACTGACCAAAGGCAAAAACAAGAAACCCAAGAGAACCTCGGCAGCTCGGAAGAACGCTGCGTCGAAAAAGAACAAGCAAGCCGCCGCGCGGAAACAGAAAGCCAAGCTCCTCGCCGAGAAAAATCGCCAAGGCAGCAAAGCGCCCCACAAAACACGCCCCCAATTGATGGCTGAGATGATTGCGATGGTTGCGGCCTGGTTTCCAGAGCGTCACTTTCTGCTGGTCGTCGACAGCCTCTACAGTGGCCAGAGTGTGCTGCGGACACTGCCGAGCAACTTTGATTTGATCGGTCCTGTTCACGCCAAGGCGGCGTTGTACGCACCTGCTCCGAAGGAAACGACAGTCAGGCGAGGGCCGCGCCGCAAGAAAGGGGATCGGCTCAAAAGTATCGAGGCCTGGTCAAAAGACTCTTCGCGTTGGCGGACCCATGACTTTGATCAATATGGCTTGCATGGTTCGCTCCAGACCAAGACGCGAACGGGATTGTATTACAAGGCGGGCAAGGATCGACTGCTGCGCCTGGTGCTCTCACGTGACACGGTGGGTGATCGACCCACACGAATATTCTACTGCACCAATGTCGAGTTACGGCCGCGTGAGATTTTGTCGCTGTTCTCGCATCGCTGGTCGATCGAGGTGAGCCACTTCGACTGCAAGCAGCACTTGGGTCTGGAAGACGCAGCCAATCGCAAAGAGCAAGCCGTCCAGCGCACCGCCCCGATGGCGATGTTCTTGTACAGCCTGACGATCGTGTGGTACGCGACCGAGGGGCACGCGGATTTTCGGATTCCTCACCGACCTTGGTACTGGTGGAAGCGGGAGCCCAGTTTCGCGGACATGCTGACGACTTTACGCCGCAAAAGCTGGGACGATCAATTATCGTCAGTGTCGCTTGACGCGACCCAGCGCGATAATAAATTGGCCCTGCTAACGTACCTGGCAACCCTCGCAGGATGACCAACAAAAAGTGCTAAACTGGAACTAAGGATGGTTAAGCGTAAACGCAAAGGCAGCCCGCCGCAAGCTCAACATGGCTCTAAATGCAAGCCAGGGTGCATGTCAGCTTTTGCGGGCGGTTTTTGGTTTTGCAAAACGTCAATAGGAGAGTTTGGGTTGGATGCGTTAAGCTGGGGGCGACTCGGATGGCTGGCTAAACTTGATTTGGGATTCAAAGGAGAATCGCATGGACGCGAAGCGAGCACTACTCGAAAAGAAACTTGCGGAAAGTTTGAA
>CAUJKL010000091.1 GCA_963204995.1 Planctomycetota bacterium
ATCGATTTCAAGGCCATCGTAGATGCCTTCCTTCTCCACAGTTTCTTCGCCAGCATCGAGACCGACGACCTGCTCCAAGGGCAGTAGATGCACGCCTCGAAGGTCGTAGTCAGAATCCGGCGACGGAAAGCCGTACAGATGCGCTCCGCTGATCGTGGCGAACATCAGCGGATACGGATGCTGCTCGACGTGTTTCATCAGCTTGTCGTTGTCGATCATGGCAGTGCATCCTCCAAGGCCAGTCGTCGGGCCTTGACGAGAAACTCGTTCGCTCGTGCATAGTTCGGGCGTTCCGGCAGCTTGGTGTGCTCGAATGCCGACTCGAAATCTTGGTGCAGTGCAAGCCGCCACGCTTCGACTTCATCCCACTTCGTTTCGCCGGACTTGATCGCCAGCAGTCGGTCTCGATGCTCACCAACCGCAACGCATACAAAACCTTCCTTGAGCACATTGATGCCGGACAACAACAGCCTGATCAGGTGCATCACGTGTTTCCATTTGACTTGCCCCTGATTGCGAATGTCGGTCTGCATCTTCTTGAACTGAGAAGCGACGTAGCCGCTGTATGTCTGGAAGACGAGTTTGGACAAGAAGACATCTCTCATCTCGAGCATCTCCTGAGCGAGTGGCGTTACCGTCTCAATAAGCGGTGTATAAAGGCATTCCAACACGTTCGGGTTCGCTTTGAGTGCCAGCACCACGAACTTCTGGAGTTCCCAATACGCTTCCTGCGTGGCATCGTTTTCCAGTTGGTCTGGCACGCCGTACAACGACCAGTGCAAATCGGCGGGAGGAAGATAGATGCCTCGCCGGTCGATGTCGGAGTCTTCATCGTCGAGGCCGTAAGCCCGAGAGCCGATCACGCAGCGAAAGATTACTCGATCAAACAATCCGTGCTTCGCTAATACCTGATCTGCGTCGTTAATGTCGCCTTCCTTGTACTCCGCCAGCAGCACAAGTTGATCGTGATGGAGCGCCGCCTCGAATCCATCCGAAAACCTGATTCGATACGAGTGCTGACGATCCATCGGAGATTTGACAACGACCCCTACTGCACCCGATGGATGCGCAATGTCTCCGTTGGAACCCAGTACCGGCTTCCGGGCGACGATCTGTGTGCCGACCGAGTAAATCAGGTTCGGACTGTTGTGAACTCGCTCACTCACGAGTAAAGACTCCCATCTGCGTTGGTGCTCCCACCTTGTCGTCTTCTGGTCCAACGGGAACAAAGCGAACGGAATAGCCGTATTGGCCGCCGATTCCTGTCGCCCACGAATAAAACTCTTGCCGTGTCCACTCGAACCGATGATCGGTATGGCGGAAGCTTCCAGCAGGCAACGTCTCCCACATCACGTTGTATTCAGCATTCGGCGTTGTCAGTACAACCGTCTGCGGTTTGGCATGTTGGAACAGAACACGCTCGAACGCCGATAACCGTGGCGGGTCGAGGTGTTCAATCACCTCCACGACCGCTGCCGCATCGAATCCGGCTAACCGTTTGTCCCGATACATCAGGGAACCATGAATCAGCTTGATTCGCTCTGCCTGAAAGCTCGGCAGGTCGTCGATCTTGAGCCGCTTGCTGGCGATCTCCAATGAACGCACCGAGACATCCATGCCGAGGATCTCATCGAATTGTTTGTCCTTGAGCAATTCTCGTAGCAGCTTCCCTTCTCCGCAGCCGAGATCGAGGACTCGCTTGGCACCTGATGACCGTAGCGCCGTCATGACTTCGCCGAGTCGCTGATCGTTCAGGCTGAGTGGCTTCTCAAGCACCTCTTCCGCCAATTGCCCGTCGTCGCTACTCGGGTCATCGTCAGTGTCCTCCACGAGTCGTGCGAGGGCCTGACGCACAAGACTTGCTTGGAACTTCAAGTAGCGCCGAGTAATCGCTTCCTTCTCCGAGTGCGACGACAACCAGCCTTCCCCCTTAGCCAGTAGCTTGTCGAGTTCGTCCCGACCCACGAAGTAATGCTTCTGGTTGTCGAAGACCGGAATGAGGACATACAGATGGTTGAGCAACTCTGACAGCGTCACGTTGCCGAAGAGTTTGACCGAGAAGTAGGAACTGTCGCCCCACTCGGGGAAGTTCTCATCGAGTACGTGCGATTGAGCTTCCACGGTATAGCCGAGCGGCTCGAACAGACTTCGCAGGAAGTCCTCTCCACCTTTGACCGGCAATACGTCAATTGTTGCTTCCAGCGGCAAAGGCTTGTCCACCACGTCGGGCCGATCTTTGCAGCGACCTGCCAGCGCCGATCCGAACACTTGCGAAATCGCCGTGCTCATAAACGATGAGGCAACATAGGGCCGGTCATTGACGTAATGCGCCAGCGCCGAGCCATCGCCCCTGCGCCGACCACGAGCCATTTCGACGGGATCAACATCCAGCATCAGGCAAGCCGTGCAGCGATCTTCACTCACTTCCGGGTAAAAGACATGCCCGCTGCCGAAGCTCAATTCAAAGGACTGGAACCGTTCTGGATGCTTGTGCAGCAGAAAGCCCAGATCCGTTGCCGGTTTACGATTTGTCGAGATTGTCAGCAGCATCGTATCAGGGCCTCATGCCATGCCTGTTGTCCAAGTCGCCACATTATGACAAACCCGGCGCGGCACTGCGGCACCGGGCGGGCAAGTTGTACTGAATTATCTGCAAGCAGACGCACTGGTCCACTGCCAGAGACACTTTAGATATCGGAAGGTTCGCCGCTATCGTGACCGAAGCCCGTCGTCGGATTGCCTACTTGCTGTCGAGTTCAGGAACCGTGCCGTCGCTGATTCTTTGGCCGCTTTCCTGCCAATGGCGTTAGAACAACTGCGTCGAGAACTGCACCGTAATTCGGCTTTTCTCGAAATACAATTGGTAACATCGAGTTGCTCGATCAAGCTCTTCGAGACCGCGATCCGACGCACTGCGACCGAGCGCGACGCCTCTTATTCCATTCGACGTCCATACCCGTTGAATTGATTCGTCAGTGACGCTGGACTTATGTAGCATCAGTCGAAAGGCACCGAGCACTTCGATTCTCTGGCAAATCTGAAAGAGCGCATCGTCGTTGACAGCTCGATAGCAGTTCACAGTCCATTCGCCATCAGACAATCCCGAGTCGCGCGCCTCGTGAGTCAAGCGACCGATACCAGTCAAAAAAACACTCGCGAGCCGAATCAATCTCCAACATGCTTTCCTCCTGTATTCCTGCTCGCTAGTGATCAAACTTATTTCTTCTTGCGGCCTTCAAATATTGTAACTAGTGCATCGATTGCACCTCTCGAAACGAGTTTCTGTACCAATTCATTAGCATTAAGTTCAACGCGGCGGAACACCGGCTCGTAGTGTGCGTGCCAAGGTCTTGAATGCGAACCGTGGTCTCGGCCGTTCGCTTTATGGTGTCCATATAGGACGCCTTCGTCTTCTCTGGCAGCAGCTCCACGAATGCGAGGCGATTCGTTCTGGTACGGATTCGTCACCGGGGAACGATGCCAGGATGTTTAATATCGAAAGCGGGTGCCGTAAGGAAGGCTCGTCCTTCAAGATACGTTCGACATCCTGAAAGGCTGTGAGGATTTGCTCGGAGTTCGCATTCGCGGCTTCCGTCCAATCAACGCGGACTCGTACAAACTCGATACCACCAATCGCCTTGTCGCAGTGGGCGAGTGCTTGATACGATTCGCTTCCCGTCGGCTGCGTTCGCGTGGACGGCATCGACATGAAACGCGCGACCGCGGACCTGCATGTGCGACGGAATCGCTGGCAACTTGGCTCCCGGCGGGAAGTCGCTGCGAGCGGCTTGAATCGGAAAACTGTCCGCATGCGGCGGGATCTCGAAGCCGTGATTGATCGCCACCAGCGTCACAAGTTCTTCGGAGACATCGACTGCATCGCTAAACGGTAGGCCGCAATGGCGTGGCGTTGGGCATAGGCCGCGATTTCGCTGTTCGAGTCGTGGGTGTTCGAGTCGACTCCGATAAATGTAACGCCCCGGTTGGCGAACTCATCAGCCAGCGTGACAAGTCGCTGTCCATAGAGCTTGGCGAGCGGGCATTCCGTACCCAGAAACGCCACGACCACGATCTTCCGATTTGCAAAGTCTGCGAGCGAATACTCTTTGCCGCGAAAGTCGTTCAGCTGAAAACGGTCGACTGTGCGACCGATCGGTGACGCGGGCTCGCTTGCAAGTGCAGAGCCGCAGATCATGAACGCCGCGAGAAGCCCTGAGCCAGGAAAACATGAGCCAGGAAGATTCGGATACTTCGGGTCGTGACGATAATGCGTAGCGAGTTTCCTACGGAGGTAACCGTTCGTCGGGGGTTCGATTAACAGGGTTGTTCATCCTACTCAATGCATACAAACGCGAACACGCCGCACGGTAAGGTGATCCGAATAGAATTTGTTTGCGGTGAGCCGCATCGTGAGCTACGGTTCTAGAGTAAATCGGTCTATCATCACCGTGACTGACGTTTGGGTGGGGCAATGATAGGTACCTTCACGCAGCTTGCGGCACGTAACAGGTGAATCAAAAGGGGAGATCTGTGCCATGCGTATCAAGCGAAACAGGTTGTACGTTGATAAGGGCGTTCAAGGGGCGTTGGTCCGTCGCGTCGCGATGTATTGGGTCGTCTGTTCCTGGGGCATTTTCTGCGTTCTCGCAGGATTTCCCATCGGCGTCACCTTGGCGATTGGTGTGCCCAACAGCCCCACTGTCGGCTCGCTGCTGCTTCAGTCTTGGTTAGACTTTTGGCCTTCCCTGCTGGCATCGTTGCTCGTCTTGCCCGTGATCGTTTGGGATCTGTTGCGTTTGAGCCATCGCTTTGTGGGCCCGATGATTCGGCTGCGACACGCCATGCTCGACTTGGCCGCCGGAAAGCAAGTCCAGCCGATCTCGTTCCGTGACGGCGACTTCTGGTGCGAATTCGCGGCAGCGTTCAATCAAGTGGCGGCTCGAATCGAAACAGCCGAACTAGCCGAGAACCACGAGCAAACGTCGGACATCGACCAGGAAGAAGCCATCGCCGTTTAAATCGACGAGCTCCTTCGCAAACGCAGCAACTCGGTAAATCGGTCGCGACTTGTCTGGAGACTCGTCACAACTTCTTCAAGATCGCTGGTACAGCTTGAATTCAAGTCGTATAATCGAGCAAGCTCACTGCGGGTGTAACTCAGTTGGTAGAGTAGCAGCTTCCCAAGCTGCTTGTCGCGCGTTCGAATCGCGTCACCCGCTCTTGAAGTAAAGTAAGCCGAATTCGGTCTTTAGATTACCTGCCGATGGTCGGCAGTGCGGTTGTTTTTCCTAAGCCAAACGGACACCGTGTTCGTTTGCGAACCTGGAGAACCTGCGCTATGCCGAAAACTCTCTTCCAAGCCGCCGGGCTACCGCCGACATTCTGTACGCGACGTCGCCTTCGTTGAACTGGCTGGCCGTCGCATCTATCTGCCCGGACTTGCCCAAATAAGACAATCGTCACAACCCGTAAAGCCCACATCCCTAAGGATTGCTCATGAATCCTGTACGATCTACGATGAGTAGGGTGTAGTGTTTGAATGGGCTGGTGACCATGAGCAATAAAATTCGCGTTACTTATTTGCGAGCAACGATTCGTTTCGTGAAAGGTTATCGCTACCTCGATCGATGCGGGGAAGCGATGGTGCGCGTTGAGGAACTTGACGAGCACTGGGTTCCCGGGGAGGTGTCTCCAACTAAATGCGTGATGAACAATTTTAAACTCGGATTGAAGCTGACGGCACAGTCCGAATTCATGCAAGTTGAGCAGACGGAGTTTATCTCACTTGAGCACTTTCAAGACCAGACATGTCGCATTTACGAAACTCTTTGGAAATTGTTTGGCGTCCAACGCGTACTCACGCCGGGGCTAGGCATCAAGTTACGGATTCCTTGTCGTTCGACGGAAGAGGCTGAATCGCTTCTGCAGTCGCTAAAGCTGAGTACGATCGACGCACAGCTATTACGTTGTTTCGATGATGAAGTTAGTGCAACGCGGCTTGTATTTTGTACAGAGAAACAGATTGACGCCGACGGAGTGCCAGTTGTCAGACGGAGACGCATGGAAGCTGGAGTCTTGCGTCAGTTGCAGCAACCTGACTTTGATTCGCGAGTAATTCAGCGGCTCCCATTGATCCCATTTCATCAGCGAGAATCGATGGCTGCATTAATGGCGATGAGGCGACGACATTCCGTCGAGCCGACTCATGCGGTCGAGTTTGATTTGGAGAACTCGCATGAGCAGGAGCTGGACGTTCGAACATTTGACTTAGCTAGTTTTATTGAAGACTCGGCAGCATGGAGCGATGGCGTGAAAGATTGGTTACAAACAAGACAAAGGGAACTTAGATGAGTACTGTCGACACAACCTACGCCGAATTCACGCCCGCCCATCGCACACGGCAAAGTCAAGATGCACTTTTAGCATCATCCGCTTCCGATGCGTTACGACCGGGAAACACGGACGAACTATTGACCACGGCAGGCCTTGTCAGGGAAGAGCTTGGGTGGCAGAAGAATTTCTTTCCTCCGGTTCGAAATGCGGCCGAGTACAGAAAGTTTCGGAAGCTCTGTGATTCCCTCGTCGCTGAAACCGCAGAGCTTCGGCAATTCGTTGTGGGTGGCCGAATCACGGAGTACGGATTCGGAGCCATTGCAGAAGTATTAAGCATTTTGGATGAGCTTTACGAGTGCAAATGGGGTGAAGGTGAGTGCCTGAAGAATATAGTCGTCGCCGTGCGATTTCAGATTGGCAACGTACGATGGACTGAATCGCATGTTGCGTTTCTTGAGGATCTCGCCGTATTCTTGCGTGCGCGCTACTTAATCGATGACGACGTCGTCGAGATGTGTTACGACATGGTCGACTCTCACGGCTTAGACATGTTTCGCGGGACGCTCTCGGAACCGGAGGTTGTACGCGAATTTAAAGTCGTAGAAGTCACCGACGACGGAGACGTCGATACAGCCTTCGACATCTAACTGAGTACAAATGAAATCTGTTCTTGTTGATACGTCAATTCAGATCGACAGATTGAAGGCAAAGCATCGCAAAGATCGGATCGAGTCGGCGCTTAGCGAATTCGAGTTTACTCTCAGCACAGGAATTTCGGTGTTGGAGTTTAAAGCGACGGTGATCGCCGAGTGCATCTTGATTCACGATACACTTCGTCAAAAGGGGCATTTTACACTCGCGCAAGATGTTCTCCTCGAAAAGAACGCTCGTCAAGTAAAGCTGCGAGGGCACATCTTTCGCAATATCATTCGCATACAAGAGTCCTCATTCACGATCGACGAACAGAAAGACCGATTGCTTGCTGAGCAAGCTCGCTTACAACTTCAGCGAATCATTCCAAGGCTTTACACATGGTTTATGGAAGATAGTGTTGACGCGATCCAAACTTCCGAGGTTTTCTGTACGCGGGCGTCGGAGGAGCCGAAGTTGAAGCGAGTCGCGTTCAGTACGAATCTCCCACTTTGCAAAACTGGTGAGAACAAGTTCTGTAAAGTAGAACAGTTCGTTCGAGAGAAGGCTGCCACGCTGGCAGCGATGCTGCGAAGTACAACAGACTCTCAGCAAGTCCTGAAAGCCTGTGACTTGATTGACGAGATTGTGAGTGATGCAACGAAGAACGATCTTTCACACGGGGATTGTCGAACGCTCGGTGACTGCTTGATTGCGCTCGAAGGACGCACTGCATCGCACGCTTTGTCCACGAATCAGCGAGACTGGATCCCCATTTGTGCTGCACTCAATAAAGAGTTTGTCCCGATGGCTTATCCAGAAGATAAGGGGCGATAGCGGATCGTCAAGCAATTCCCCACGGGCGACGTCGCCCCTTCAATTCACAAGTCGCTATCCAAATGTCACTTCTTCCCCTCGCGTCGATTGAGCCGATACGAAAATGAGGGTAGCGACTCTTCAATGAGATCGGCCATGCAGTTCGGGCAGATACCATCTTTAACGATCCCCGCGTGATGATGGCCCGCAGCCAGCCACGTCGAATGCAGTTGCGAGAAATGGGCCACGTTGAACGTCACCAAGACGCGCCCCTCGGTTGCGGCGAATGTCAGTTGCGATTCGTCGGATTCGCCCAGCCGCCCGGCTTGCGGCGTCGATAATGCGTCCCAGCCGGCCTGGTGCAAATTCTGCGCGACAGCCGCGTAAACGTCCTCATCCGTGAAGAAACGGATTCGCGTCATGGCGACGGTCGCTTGCCCAGGCTCGCCTTCACACTCGTTTCGTCGTCCGCGCCCAGATCCGCCTCAATCTCGGCAATGTGATCGTAGGCGTAGGCCAAAGCATCGTGAACGTCAGCCGGTTTGAGGGGCGGAAACTGTTGCACGATTTCCTCGATGCTCATTCCTTGGCGGTAGCTGCCCAGGATCGTCGCCACGCGAATCCGCGTCCCCGCCACGACCGGCTGCCCGCCGCAACGCGCTAAATCCGTTTCGATGTTGCGATAGTCAAGCTTTGGCATAGGGGTATCCTCGGATCAGTGTGGCGTACGGTTCGATTCTACCTTGCATCGACAGCCAGGGACAACGTACGACCCCGCGTTCGATCGGATCAGCTTGAATCGGCCAGCAACTCCCGCAGCGTGTTCCGCTCGGCATCCGTCAGTCCGCGGATCGCGTCCGCCAGTTCCCGCAGTCGGCTCCCGTCGCCGGTTGCGGCCCCGCTGGTGCAAACCCTGGTGCAAACCCTGGTGCAAACGGTCGCCGTGTCGTCATTGTCGGTTTCCGTATCGGTTGACGAGTTACCACCTTCGGCCGTTCTCAAATCCCCCGCGTTGTTGTTTCTCAAACTGCTTGTCGCGAGTTCGATATGTATCGTTTTGGAGAAAAACGGGAGTCTCGCACATGCCACGTCTGACCGAGCTCTTTCCCCCCAAGTTCCGCAAGCATCGCGCATCCGGTCAAGCGGTTGTCACCCTTTCCGGCAAGGGCCATTATCTCGGTCGGTACGGAACCAAGGCCAGCGAGCGCGAGTGCGATCGGCTCCACGTTGGTTAAGGACTGTGGCCCACTCGCTCTGAAGGCGTTACGATAGCGAATGATCGAAGACGGTTTGAGTCGTGGCGTGATCAACAGTCGGATCGGGAGTAGTTCTAAAAGTCGATATGAAGTCGATATTTGGTGACTGCGTTTTGCAGTTCGGGCCAACGTGAACTCGCGAAGGGGTCGCAAACGCTCAGTAATGCCGAGCTTCTGCTGCTTGCGATACGTTCTCTTGGTGGGGTACATTAATTCCCGTCGTGTGTTCGTCGCGGTCGCGCCGTGATGGACATCCTAAAGAGCCAAGGGGCGATTGCGTCGGGCAGTAATCCAGCTATCTACTGCAACGCCCGAGGCTCGACCCGACCACACGTAGGTGCATTCATGTTCGTAGGGCGACACAATCCACCGTTGGGCGAGTCCAGCACTCGTCGCAAGCTACCCGATCCGGGGCTTCGTCCAGGCAGTCGAACGGAAGAGCAGGTTCGCCGGGAAAAAATCCCTGGAACCGTCGAAATCACTGGCGGCGAGCCGCGACGTCGGAAAGGTGAGTCAGCATGACGCGTCAGGTTGTCATCGAAAACCCAGTTATCAACTCCCCCTTTGCGGAACCGGCGCGGCATTTTCGGTTTGCCGACGAGGGGATCACGAACGACATCGTCGCCGGACGCCGGATCAGTTCGTATTTCATTCCGATCGCCCAACCGAAGAAGAAAGGCGCGAAACAGCTTCAATTCGACACCGAGTGGACGCAGGACCGAATTGAAGAGAATAAAGTCGTCAACCAGATTCGCGCCCGCGTGAAGCTCTGGCGTGAAGGTGGTTATTCTGGCGTTACGGCAACGACTTTGCAGCTATTGCGATACTGGACGAACCCGGCTCGCGAGCGACGCCTCTTCTTTTGCCAGATCGAAGCTCTGGAGACGGCGATCTACATCACCGAAGCCGCCAAGAAGTTTGGCGATACATGGATCGAGAACGATCTGCGGAGTGCCAACGATTCTTCCAACCCCGGCCTCCCGCGGATGGCACTCAAGATGGCGACGGGCTCGGGCAAGACCGTCGTGATGGCGATGCTCATCGCCTGGCAAACGCTGAACAAGCTCGCCAATCTGCAAGATGCAAGATTCACGGATACGTTTTTGATTGTTACGCCGGGGATCACAATCCGCGATCGACTGCGAGTGTTGCTGCCCAGTGACCCACAGAACTACTATCGCGAACGCGACATTTTGTCTTCGCAAGAGATGAGGGAACTGGGGAAGGCGAAGATCCAGATCGTCAACTACCACGGATTCCAACCTCGCGAAACGGTCACCGCCGCCAAACTGACCAAGTCCATCTTGGGAGCAGGCGAAAGCGGCACGTTTCTGGAAACACCCGACCAGATGGTCCGTCGCGTCTGCCGCGAACTGGGCACCAAGAAGAACATCATCGTGATCAACGACGAAGCTCACCACTGCTATCGTCGCAAACCGGATGGCATTGAAGAAAAGCTCAAAGGCGACGAGCGTGTCGAAGCCAAGCAGCGAGAGGACGAAGCCCGCGTCTGGATCTCGGGCATCGAAGCAATCAAAGCCAAGATGGGCATCAAGGCGATTTACGATTTGTCCGCCACGCCGTTCTTCCTGCGAGGCTCTGGATATTCCGAGGGAACCTTGTTCCCCTGGGTCGTATCGGACTTCTCGCTGATTGATGCGATCGAAGCCGGCATCGTCAAGGTTCCTCGCGTTCCGGTGTCCGACGATTCGATGATCGGCGAGCAGCCGACGTACCGCGACCTGTGGCTCCGTATCCGCGAAGGGCTGCCGAGGAAGGGGCGCAAGACCGAAGCCGTCAGCGGCGAACCGAAACTTCCCAAAGAGTTGCAAGGGGCGTTGCACAGCCTGTACAGCAACTACGAAAAGTATTACCGACTGTGGGAGAGCAACGACGAGGCGCGGGCCAAAGGCATCACGCCTCCTGTGTTCATTGTCGTTTGCAACAACACGAATGTGTCCAAGCTGGTCTTCGATTACGTTGCCGGCTGGGAAAAGCAGATCGGCGAGACAGCGGTCGCTCAAGCCGGGCAACTGCCGATCTTTCGTAACGATGATGGTCATGGAAACTGGTTGCATCGTCCCAACACAATTCTCGTGGATAGCCAGCAGTTGGAATCCGGCGAGGCGATGAGTGCCGACTTTAAGAAGATCGCTTCGCGAGAGATCGACGAATTCAAGTCTGAGTATCGCTTGCGATTCCCGGGACGAGACGCAGACAACTTGACCGACGAAGACTTGCTCCGCGAGGTCATGAACACGGTCGGCAAAGCCGGCAAGCTCGGCGAGCACGTCAAGTGTGTGATCAGCGTCTCGATGCTGACCGAAGGCTGGGATGCGAATACCGTCACGCATATTCTCGGCGTGCGGGCCTTTGGGACACAGCTGTTATGCGAGCAAGTGGTCGGGCGGGCGCTGCGAAGAATGAGTTACGCCGCAGACGAGAACGAAAGGTTCGCTCCCGAGTACGCCGAGGTCTATGGCGTGCCGTTCTCATTCATTCCTTGTAGCGGTTCGACAAAAGACCCCAAGCCGCCGACGATCCCCACGCGGGTCCGTGCGCTCGATGCCCGCATCGATTGCGAGATCCAGTTCCCGCGGCTCGTCGGCTATCGATACGATCTTCCGACGGACAGTCTCGAAGCGACATTCACGAAGGAATCGGAGTTATCGATTTCGCCCGCCGACGTTCCCACGCGAGTCGAGAACGCACCGATCGTCGGACAGTCGAGTATCCATACGCTAGACGATCTCAGACGACGACGCGAACGAGAAATCGACTTTCTCATCGCCAAGCTAACCCTTGAAAAGTATTTCCGACAAGATGGTGAAGAGCGAGCGGATCGTCCCGGTAGTCACCACTTCGACGGCGAAGTTCAAACGTGGTTATTCCCGCAAGTGCTTGAGATCGCCAAGCGTTGGCGTCTGGATTGCCTCAAGCTGAAGGGCAAGAACACCTTCCCGCAACTCCTGCTGTTGCTGGAGTTCGCCCACGACGCCGCGGATCGCATCTACAAAGCAATCGTCAAGTCGACCGAAGGAACGCCGGCGCTCAAACCGATCTTGCGCCCCTATGACACGATCGGCACCACTCGCTATGTCGACTTCGATACGACGCGCCCGGTGTATTCGACTCGCGCCGACAAGTGCCACATCTCCCACGTCGTCGCCGATACCGACTCCTGGGAACAAAAGATGGCGCAAGTGTTAGAGGATCTCGACGAGGTCAAGCGATACGTCAAGAACCACAATCTCGGCTTCCTGGTTCCCTACACGTTGAATGGGGAAGAGAAGAACTACGTCCCCGACTTCATTGCCTGCATCGACGACGGCCACGGCGACGAGGACTTGCTCAACCTGCTGATCGAAGTCACCGGCGAGAAGAAGAAGGACAAGGCGGCCAAGGTCGCCACGGCGCAAACACTCTGGATTCCGGCGGTCAACAACCACGGCGGCTTCGGCCGCTGGGCGTTCTCGGAGATTAACGACCCCTGGGATGCCGAAGCGGAGATTCGGAGCTACCTCTCCGCGTCGACAACGAGATGATACTTTTTCTCCGAAAAGTATCTTCGTCAGTGGAGAGATGATACTTTTGTACCTTTTGTCGCAAACTGTTTTGTCCTTGATGTTTTAGGCGATCTGATGGCTCCCGTTCGATATCACGAAGGTCAATTTCCACCGCGACAGCTTGACTGGTCGCGTTTGATCTCGGTGATCGGTCCGGCCAACGCGGCATTGGCGCGGTATGACGGGCTGATGGCCGCCATCCCAAACGCGGCCGTGCTGCTCTCCCCCATGACAACGCAGGAAGCCGTGCTCTCGTCGCGGATCGAAGGGACGCAAGCAACGATGGGAGAAGTATTGGAGTACGAGGCGAGCGGCGCTCCCGAACGAGTTGATCCAGCCCGCCGGGAAGACATCGAGGAAATCTTGAATTATCGGCGGGCCATGCGCCATGCGACGCGCGAAATGGAAAAACTCCCCCTGTGCAACCGCTTGCTCAAACGAGCGCACGAAACGCTTCTCTCCGGCGTTCGCGGTCATGACCGTGCCCGCGGGAAGTTCCGCACGATCCAAAATTACATCGGGGTCGTGGGCCGCCCGATGGAGGAGGCCCGCTTCATCCCGATCGCGCCCGACGCGCTGGAATCGGGAATGGCCCGCTGGGAAAAGTACCTGCACGATCCGGCCGACGATGCGTTGGTTCAACTGGCGATTGTCCACGCGGAGTTTGAGTCGTGGCACCCGTTTCTCGACGGCAACGGTCGCATTGGCCGCATTTTGATTCCGCTCTTTTTGTACGACCGCAAGCTGCTCCACGCGCCGATGTTCTACTTGAGCGAGTATCTCGAAGCGCATCGGCAGCAGTACTACGACAACTTGCTGGCGGTCTCGCGCGACGACGACTGGACGGGTTGGTGCCGGTTTTTTCTCGAAGCGATCCAGAAACAGGCCGCCGAGAACGAAGCCAAAGCCAGGATGATTTTGGATCTGTACCAGCGGCGTAAAGATTGGATTACTGAGGCCACTCGCTCCAAACACGGTGTGCGGGCTTTGGACTGGATTTTCAGTCAACCGACGTTCCGTACGACGGACTTTGTCGAATCTTCGAACATCCCCAAACCGACGGCCTATCGGATCTTGAAGGTGCTTCAAACAAACCGGCTGCTACGCGTCATCCGCCGGGCAAGCGGCGGTCAGCCAGCGATTTTGGTTTATTCAGAACTGCTCAACATCGCGGAGGGAAGAACGGTGTTTTGAGTCTCACGGATGCAACTCAAATCGCGCCGTGTCTCACTTACTTCAAAATATGAGACACAAACGACTTTGTTTTGCACCGGTGAGACACGACGAAAATCGCCCGCCGCAAACGACGATACCAAAATGATTTACGAACACGAACAGTGACAGTTATGGCCAAGAAAAAATCCGCCAAGAAGGCGACCCCAAAGACGCAAGTCGACTCGCTCCGTCACAAGGACAAACGGAAAAACATTCCGACCGAGGAACTGCGCGACTTTGTGGCCGAGGAAGAGCAGAAGCCGAAGACGATTCTGTATCCCCGCGATCCGTCGCTCGACCCGCAGTTGGTGTGGAAGGGGAAGGACGAGCAAGATCAACAAGACCTCGCCGTTCCTGCGGTGCCGATCTATATCCAAGAGAAGGTGCATCCCCAAGCGATCATCGACGATGTGGCGCAAGCTTCCCAGCTGGCGAAGAATCGCAGGCAGGATGCCTACGCCACTCAACTCGACTTGTTCGCCGACTTCAACGGGTTGCCCGACGAGTTCGATCAGCGGATCGACTTCTATCAGCACGAGGGGCATTGGTCGAACCGGATGATCTTGGGCGACAGCTTGCTGGTGATGACGAGCCTGGCCGAAAAGGAAGGCTTGAAGGGCAAGGTGCAAACCATTTACCTCGACCCGCCCTACGGCATCAAGTTCGGCAGCAACTGGCAAGTCAGCACGCGGAAGCGGGACGTGAAGGACGGCAAGGCTGAAGACGCCACCCGGCAGCCGGAGCAAGTCCGCGCGTTTCGCGATACGTGGGAGCTGGGCGTTCACAGCTACCTAGCGTACCTGCGCGATCGGTTGGTTCTTGCCCGCGAGTTGCTGACGGAAGGGGGATCGCTATTCGTACAGATCGGCGATCAAAACGTTCATGTGGTGCGGTGCCTCATGGACGAAGTCTTCGGAAGTGACAATTTCATCGCAGAGATCACATTCAAGACCTCAATCGGCCTTGGTGCGGAATACATCGACCGTGTCAGCGACCACATTATCTGGTTTGCGAAACAAAGAGAGTTACTTAAGTACCGTCCGCTTTATTTGGAATTGGTTAGGGGTGAGAAGGGCGCAACACGATACAACTACGCTGAGATGCCTGACGGCAGTGTCAAATCGATTGGAAGCCTTTCTAATAACGAGTCGGACGGCCTCCCAGAAGGGACGCGGTTCTTTACGGACCAAGGGCTCACTTCGCGCCGAACTGGGACGGTCGAAGAACGTTACACATTCGAATTTGAAGGAAAGAAGTATCGAACGACAGCAGGTACTTGGCGAACGACGCGTCAAGGTATGGAACGCCTTGTGAGCGCAAATCGCATTCTCGCAACAGCCTCGCAGATCCGATACAAGAAGTACTTTGACGACTTTGGAGCACTTAGCTTGACGAACTTTTGGGAAGATGTCGGGGGCGGTATCCAAAGTCGTAGCGATCCGAAGATCTACGTTGTTCAAACCAATACGAGCATCATCGAGCGCTGCCTCCTCATGACCACCGACCCCGGTGACTTGGTGCTGGACCCGACGTGCGGGTCGGGGACGACGGCTTACGTCGCGGAACAATGGGGCCGCCGCTGGATCACGATCGACACCAGCCGCGTCGCTCTGGCCCTGGCTCGCACTCGCTTGATGGCCGCCAAGTTTCCGTACTACTATCTGGCCGACGACTATCCCAACTGGACGCAGCACGTCGCCGACGACGAGCTGAAGAAGTATCTCCGCAAGAACGCGCCGGCATCCGATCCGAAGAGTGGTCCCGATATCCGCAAGGGGA
Organism: Planctomycetota bacterium; assembly: GCA_963204995.1. Lineage (GTDB taxonomy): Bacteria > Planctomycetota > Planctomycetia > Pirellulales > Pirellulaceae. Next base: position 15,596 of record CAUJKL010000091.1, read on the forward strand.
TGGTCTACAAGCGAGTTCCGCACGTTACGCTGAAGAGCATCGCCAACAACCCGGACATCACCGAGGGAATGACTCGCGAGGCCATCGACGCGGCGATCGCGCGCCATGCCGATACGGAAACGCTGTTCGACAAACCCTACGAAGACAACAAGCGGCTGCGCGTCAGCGGCCCCTTCACCGTCGAAAGCCTCTCGCCGCATCGCACGATCAGCGTCGCAGACAAGAAAGAACGCTCGGAGGTTGGCAAAGGCGGCTTGAAGATTCAAGTGATCGGTCCCGACGACTTCGGCACCATGATCCTCGACAACCTCCGCAAAGCCGGCATTCAAAACACGATCAAGAACGAACGGCTGAAGTTCGATACGCTCGATCCTTATCCCGGCGAGTGGATTCACGGCCGCGGAACGTTCACGGAACAACCTTCCTCCCCTCGCCCCGCTGCGGGGAGAGGGGCCGGGGGTGAAGGGCTTCAAAAGTCGGTCGCGATCTGCATCGGCCCCGAATACGGCACCGTCGGCCCGGCCCTGGTGAAGGAAGCCGCCAAGGAAGCGGTCAAAGGCGTCGGCTTCGACTTGCTGGTCGTCTGCGGCTTCGCCTTCGACCCGCACGTCTCGGAAGAAGCCAAACGCTATGGCAAGCTGACCGTCTTGCCCGCGCGGATGAATCCCGATCTAGCGATGGGCGATGAACTGCTCAAGAAGACCGGAGCCGGCAATCTGTTCATGATCTTCGGCGAACCGGATGTCGAGATCCGCAACGTGGGGCAAGCTTCCAGCTTGCCGGATTCAAAACTCAAGGGCCGCGCAGGCAAGATGCCTACGCCACGAGGGGACCAGTTCGTCGTCGAGATCAAAGGCTTGGATGTTTACGACCCGACCACCGGCGAGATCCGCAACTCGTCGACCGACGACATTGCCTGTTGGTTCATCGACACGGACTATAACGACGAAAGCTTCTTCGTCCGCCACGCCTATTTCACGGGTGCCGACGAACCCTACGCCAAGCTGCAACGAGCCCTCCGCGCCGAGATCGACGAAGCCGCCTGGTCCAGCCTGTACAGCACGACGAGCCGCCCGATCGACAAACCCGAATCCGGCAAGATCGCCGTCAAGGTCATTAACCACTACGGCGACGAAGTGATGAAAGTGTTCGACGTTTGACGCTGTCGAATCAGACTCAGCAATGGCAACGAACTTGAAAGGATTCGCAGAAGGGGGCTTCAACAAGATCATCGAGATGCAGCGGCTACCGGCGGTGCCAGTTGGACCAGGGCTTTTGTGTTTTTCAAACTACGCGTTTGGTAACCCGACGCGTAAGCGAGGCACACCCAGCAAATTCCTCACTAACGCTTCGGGTTTCCATTAGAGATGGCATCCCAAATTGAAAAACCGAAAGGCCCTGCCAGTTGGACTGCTCTTCTTGACACTGGGACCATCCCTTCACTAACTTTGTTAGAGGATGTGCGTTAAATATCCTCCCGCCCAACTCTCCCACCTAGATACCCCACGACGACCTCGTCGAACAAGGTTGGCAAATGACCTTTGTAGCCAATATCTCGCTGCGCCTGCGTAGTGTCGGGCTCTTCCTCGTCCCACTCAGTATCGCCGCCACGTCGCTGGCGGAGGTCGATGCACCGTCGCCGGGGCAGCAGATTTATGAATTACGCTGTGCCAGTTGCCACGGAGCAAACGGTGAAGGTGTCGCCGAGAAGCAGCCCGAGCCGCTTGTCGGTGACCGCTCGCTGCAAGATCTAACCGAGGTCATCGTTGAAACGATGCCCGAAGAGAATCCGGAGCAAGTCGTTGGCGACGCGGCGAAGGCCGTTGCCGAGTATATCTACGACGCCTTCTACTCACCAATCGCACAGGCTCGCAATAAGCCCCCGCGTATCGAACTGTCTCGACTGACGGTGCGGCAATATCAGAACACCATCGCGGATTTGCTAGGCAGCTTTACGGGAGCGAGTCGCTGGGACGAGCGCCGTGGTCTGAATGCCGAGTACTTCAACTCCAAGAATTTTCAACGCGATAAGCGCGTGATCGAACGCGTGGATGCGACGGTCGATCTCGACTTCGCCGAAGGCAGTCCCGCCGAGAAGATTGGCAACGAAGAATTCTCGATGAAGTGGCAAGGTTCGGTGATCGCACCGGATACCGGCGAATACGAGTTCATTGTCCGAACCGAAAACGGTGCAAGGTTGTGGGTCAACGATCGAGAAACTGCGTTGATCGACGCCTGGGTGCGCTCGGGCAACGATACCGAGTTTCGAGCCACGATCAAACTGCTGGGCGGGCGGAGCTATCCGTTGCGATTGGAGTTCTTCAAGTTCAAAGAGAAGAAGGCCTCGATCCATCTGCTCTGGAAGCCACCGCAGCGCGAAGTCGAGGTCATCGCCGAGCGGCATCTGACGCCGAGCGGCGCCCGCGACACTCTGATCGTCGAAACACCGTTTCCACCCGACGACAAGAGCGTCGGCTATGAACGCGGGACCGCCGTCTCGAAAGCTTGGGACGAAGCTACGACGTTTGCGGCGATCGAAGTTGCGAACAAAGTCGTCACGGACTTGCGAGACTTCTCAGGCGTGAAGCAAGACGACTCAGAGCGCGATGCCAAGCTGCGTGCATTCTGTGGAAAGTTTATGGAACGAGCTTTCCGCCGTCCCCTGTCGGACGCCGAACGCGAGTTGTACATCGATCGCCAATTCAACGATACGAGTGACGCAACGACTGCAGTCAAGCGAGTCGCGCTCTTGACACTCAAGTCGCCGCGTTTTCTCTTCCGCGAGGTCGAAGGGACGAACAGCAGCTACGACGTCGCGGCTCGGCTCTCGTTTACGATGTGGGATTCGTTGCCGGACGATCAGCTGTGGCAAGCGGCCTCACGCGGCGAGTTGAAAACGCCCGAGCAAGTTGCGCGTCAGGCAGAACGCATGGTGCAAGATCCGCGCGCGAAGTCGAAGCTCCGCGAGTTCCTTCATCAGTGGCTGAAGTTCGAGGAGTTTGACGATCTTGCGAAGGACCACGAACTGTATCCGGATTTCACACCCGAACTTGTTGCGGACCTGCGAACCTCGCTGGACCTTCTCTTGGAAGAAGTCATCTGGAGCGAACACGCAGACTTTCGGCAGTTGTTGTTGTCAGAGGGTCTGTACGCGAACGATCGTGTCGCGACGTTCTACGGTTTCGATCCCCAAGCGGGCCCGTCATTCGCGCGAGTTGCCGTCAATCCGGCAGAGCGAGCGGGTGTCCTGTCACATCCTTACATGATGACGGGGTTTGCCTATCACGCCACCAGTTCGCCGATTCACCGCGGCGTCTTCCTGGCCCGGAACCTGCTCGGCCGCACCTTGAAGCCACCCAAAGAAGCCATTGCGCCAACCCCGGCGGATCTGCATCCTAATCTGACGACGCGCGAGCGCATTGCGTTGCAGACCAGCCCAGAGGCCTGTGCTTTGTGTCACGAAATGATTAACCCGTTGGGGTTTTCCTTGGAACATTACGATGCCGTGGGACGATTCCGTAACGAGGAAAGCGGGCGCGACGTCGACGCATCCGGTTTTTACGAAACACTTGCTGGCGAGAAGGCTGAGTTTAACGGTGTCCGCGAGTTGGCGGCGTTTCTGGCTAACAACTCGGAAGTACACGCCGCTTTTGCAGAACGCCTCTTTCAGTATTCGGTAAAACAACCGGTCCAAGCGTACGGCCTGAATAAACGGGAAGAGTTACGAGACTTGTTCGTGCAACACGAGTTTAATATCAACAAATTACTGATTGAAATCGCCAAGGTCGCTGCGCTTGCGGCCAACACTCCGGTAGAATAGCTTTTGAGTCACGCGGCAGACGCCGCTCCCTTGTAAGTCCTTGGAGAACGAAATGCCCCGAGCTACCAATCGTCGGAAGTTTCTGCGAGACGTCGGCCTGACCGCTGCCGCGCTGCCGTTCATGATGAACTTGCCAAGCCTCGGGTTTGCAAATTCCGGCGTTCGTAAGCAGCGATTGGTCGTGATGTTCAGTCCCAACGGAGTGGTGCCTTGGAACTTCTGGCCGGATGAAGAAGGCGAATCCTTCACGTTGAAAGAAAGCCTCACTCCGCTAGAACCTTTCAAGGACAAGATGCTGATCATGCACGGTGTCTGCGACAAGGTTCGTGGCGACGGCGACAGCCACATGCGCGGAATGGGCTGCTTGCTGACCGGGATCGAACTGTTTCCGGGCAACATCCAAGGCGGATCGCACACGCCGGCCGGTTGGTCGACGGGCATTTCGCTCGACCAGGAGCTGAAGAACTTTCTGCAAGCGAACCCCGAAACGCGGACTCGCTTTGGTTCGCTCGAGTTCGGTGTCATGGTGCCCGATCGGGCCGACACGTGGACGCGGATGAGCTATACCGGACCCAACAAGCCGGTCGCGCCGATCGACGATCCGTATCAGATGTTCAATAAACTGTACGGCCAACTCAAAGACCAAGAGAACTTGAAGAGCGTCCTCGACGAAGTTCAGGCCGATTTGCAAAAGCTGAGCGCGATCGTCAGTGCCGAAGATCGCCGCTTGCTGGAAGAGCAAGCGACCTTTGTGCGCGAGATGGAACTCGAGTTAAAAGCCGCCAGCGCGTCGGACGTTCGCCACGCGGTGCCGGAACTCGAAGCTGGCGTCAAAGAAGAGAACGACAACATCCCACGCATCAGCCGGATGCAGATCGACCTGATGATCAACAGCTTTGCGGCGGATTTCTCTCGAATCGCGACACTGCAATACACGAACTCCGTGGGCGGGGCCAAGATGCGCTGGCTCGGCATCGACGAAGGTCATCACGAGCTGTCGCACCATGAAAACGACAAGACAGAATCGCAGGATAAGCTGACACGTATCAACAAATGGTTCGCCGGCGAATTGGCTTATCTGACACAGCGGTTGGCCGAGACGCCGGAACCGGGCGGTTCGGGAAGCATGCTCGACAACACCGTCATTCTCTGGGGCAACGAGCTGGGCCAAGGCAACTCGCACACGTTGGACAACATCCCGTTCGTGATGCTCGGCAACGGACTCGACTTCAACATGGGCCGGTCGCTCAAGTTCAAGAAGGTGCCGCACAATCGCTTGTTGCTGTCGATCGCTCAGGGCTTTGGCCACGAGATCAAGACGTTCGGCAACCCGGACTTCTGTGGCGATGGACCGCTGACTGGTTTGAGTTAATGCACACAGCTTGACGCTCGGAGATTGCTGCTACTCGTACTGCAATGCATCGCTGAGCTTCAGCCGAGCGGCCCGCTCGGCTGGTGGCTGTGGTGGAGTCTTCGACGCCACGGCTGATTGGAGTTCATGGTAAGCCGGGGCTTCGCGGACTCAGCCCCAGCCACCTCGTTTCATGAAGTTATTTCCTGGACGATCCTTACTCGTACTGCAACGCATCGCTGAGCTTTAGCCGAGCGGCCCGCTCGGCCGGGATCCAAGCGGCGATGAGGACGATCACGAAAGCCAGTGAAAAACTGATGGACAGCAACCACGGGCGAAAGACGAATAACACCGCGTGGCCTGTCGTGGGTAGTGTGGCCAGGTTAATGAAGTAGGCGACTGCCAGACCAAGTACGGTTCCGGGAGCGAGACCGATCAGTCCCATCATGATCGCTTGAGCGAATATCGTCCGGCGAACTTGACGCCGTGTCATGGCCACCACGCGCAGCACGCCTAACTCGCGTGTCTGTTCGAGAATGTTCATCGCCAGCGTGTTAACGAGTCCAAACGCGGCGATGACGAAACCGAGTGCCAACAGTGCCCACAAGCTGCCGATCACGCCGTTCATCATTCGTTCGATAAACTGAATGAGATCCGTGTACGATTGGAGCAGCAGACCGTGCTTTTCACACAGTGCTTGCAGCGCCAACTCGACGGCGGCAAGACGGTCGCTGGACGCTTTGATGATATAGGCATCCACGCCGTCGACGTCCATTAACTTTTTCGCCAAATTCCGATCCATGTAAATGGTCAAGCCGCCACCGATGTAATCGTTGGTCGTGCCGACGATGGTAAGTTGCTTCTTGCCTTCGCGTGTCTCTAAAGGAATCGTGTCGCCACGCCCGAGCCCGGTCCGCTGGGCCAAGACCGTTCCTAGCACGACCTTGCCTTTGGACAGTCCGTCCATCACTTCATCGTCGTCTCCATCGACAAGATCAAAATAGTGCTGTTTGTTTTTTGTGAACTCTCGAACCACGACAATCACCGAATTGCCTGCAGATGTCGCCTGGACCATGCGCACGGTGTCGAGCCCTTCGACCCCCGGAATCGCTTTGATTTCCTCGGCGAGACCTTCCGGCATGTCGGCGGCCTGGCCGGTCGCCATGTCCGGCATCATGGCCCGGACGAAGAAGTCGCCGACAATGGCTTGTTGATACCATTGCTTCACATCGCGGACGTTGTCAACGATCGTGTTCGCCAGCCCGACGCCCGTGCTCATGGCGATGAAGAGAACCCCAATCGTCATGGTGGTTCGGCCGGGATGCCGCAACAACTGGCGACGCGCTAGACGCGCTTCGACAGCAATCCAGGGTCGTAACAACAGGTAAACGAATCCTGTCGCGGCCGAAAGAAAGGTCGGCAACAATACGACAAGGCCAACCAAAAAGATGACCGAGGAATCCACAGAGACTTCAATCGGAAACCAGCCCATAATACAGCCCGCGAGTCCGGTCGCTCCGACACCGACGACGAGCGTGCCGACGATCAGGCTCCACACGCCCGGTACTTCGATTTCACCCGGCGCAACGACGCGCATGGCCTCGGACGGCGCAAGTTGTCCCGCACGTCGAGCCGGAATGAACGTGGCAATGAGCGAAATGCCGAGACCAAAGACAGCTGCCAGTACGAACGGGACAAAGGTTAATTCGGCTTCGGGGATAGGCGTTTGCAGCAGTTCCGCGGTGGCACGTGCCAACACTCGGGCTCCCAGATAGCCAACCGCCCCACCGAGCAGCATGCCAATGATGCCAACCAGAAGTCCCTCGCGCAAGATCAGGAACGTCACCTGGCGGCGCGTTGCTCCGATCGCACGCAGGATTCCTAGCTGCCGCCGCCGCTCACCCACGGTCATTTGAAAGGTGTTGAAAATGATGAAGGCTGCGATGACCAGCGCGAAGGCCGTCGCGAGTTGCAAACCTTGTTCGGTAGCGAGCGTCGTTTCTTCGGCGAGGCGGCTCCGCATGCTGGGCTGGCGAACGACGATTCCGACCGGTAGCAGACTGGCGACTTTGGCCTGCATCGCGTCCACATTGCTAGATTCGTCCAACACGATCTGGACCACGTCGATTTCGCCCGGCAGTTTGAATCGCGACTGGGCCAGACCGAGCGACATGTACATCAAACCGCCTTCCGCGACCGTCGCGCCACTACGAGGCTTGACCAGGCCGACGATCTCCGACGTCTTCATCCCGCTGCGAGTCAGCATCTTCACGGTGTCGCCGACTTGCAGGCCCAGGCTGCGAGCAAAGGTGGCGTCGAGTACGACTTCCGTACCCGCGGAGAACATGCGCCCCGAAACGATGTCGTAATCGCGAACCAAGTGGTCACGCTCGGGAATGATACCCATGACTTGAGCTTTGACCTTGCGATCGGTGAGATAGATGATCGTATAACGACGAATCAGGGGAACCGCTTGGACGCCGTCGAGCCGATCGATCTCGTTGGCAATAGTTACCGGGAATGAGCCGCCGCCTTCGGCCACGACTTCCAACGCCGCTCGGCCCGTCACTGCGGAAAACATGTTCTGTTGAGCCATTCGCGTGGTCGTCGTCGCGATCGAAACCGACACGACCGCTCCCACAGCGATCACGATACTCAAAATGGTTAGTATCGTACGAACTGGCCGACTCGTAACCTCACGCAGACTGAACTTGAGTAACGCCACAACTATTTCTCCTCGGCTGTGGCGGCGCAACTCGCTTGCTTCGCTGCCTTGCGAACGTCGTCTTCGACGAGCCCATCGCGGAGTGTAATTAAACGCTGTGCCGTATCACCCACTTCTTCATCGTGCGTGACCATGACAATCGTATGTCCCTGACTCTCGACCAACTTCTGCAGCAGATCCGTCACGCGTCGCGATTGCCGAGTGTCGAGGTTGCCAGTCGGTTCGTCCGCCAAGACCAAAGCCGGTTCGATCGCCAAGGCCCGGGCGATGGCAACCCGTTGCTGTTCGCCGCCAGAGAGTTTGCTGGGGATGTGGCCACGACGATGCGACATCTCGACGAGTTCTAACGCCTGACAGGCACGCTGGCTGGCCTCCCGCGCGGCGACACCATCCAGTTCCAGCGGCAGCGCGACGTTCTCTTCCGCCGTCAGCGTCGGTAGCAAGTTGAACGACTGAAAGACGAATCCGATGCGGCGGCGGCGCATCAAGGTACGCTGGTCATCGCTCAATTCGCTCAGGTCGACACCTTCGAGTAAGACCTTGCCAGTCGTGGGGACATCGACGCCGCCGAGGATCGCCAACAGCGTGCTCTTTCCCGAGCCAGAAGGCCCCATGATCGCGACTAACTCTCCCGCCCCGATCTTCAGGTCGATGCCGCGAAGTGCTTGGACCAAGACATCTCCGCTCCCGAATTGCTTGGTCAGTTCGCGAGTTTCAATTACGTCCATGCGGCATGTTCCTTTGCGGTTGGTTCACGAGTGGCTCGAACTATAGCAGAGAAATCTGTAGTCTGTGTGTTTGGCCCGCCAGGCCTCGACGAGCGAGTTGTGAATTGTACAGACTCGGGCGATAAATCGCAGGGATGGCGCGCTGGCACGGCGTCGGTCAAAAGTCGGACAACTGCTTCGGCGCGATGGCGACTCGCAACGCATTCAGCACGGCAAAGACATCGATGATCTCTTGGGCGACCGCGCCGGCCACGGGCGGCAGGTAGCCGGCTGCGGCGATAAACATTCCGACCAGACTCAATGCCATTCCGCCCACGGCACTTTGCAACGCGATCGATCGCATGCGGTGGCTGACGTGCAACAGCTCGTCCACTTTCTTCAAGGAGCTGTCCATGATCACTACGTCGGCGGCTTCTGAAGTGACGTCGCTGTTCTGACCGAAGGCCACACCGACCGTCGCTGCCGTCAATGCTGGCGCGTCGTTGATCCCATCTCCGAGAAAGATGGTATCCGCCTTGGCCGTCTCTTCACGCACCAATTCCAGCTTCTGCTCGGGGCTTTGGTTGAAGTACACCTCTTCGATGCCTACCTGATCGGCGAGATAGCGCACCTCGCTTTCGCGGTCTCCGGAAACGAGCATCACACGTGCGAAGGCATGTTTGGGACGTAGGTGTTGGATGAACGAAGCCCCTTCTCGGCGCGGCTCGTCGCGGAAGCGATAGGTGGCGACGTAGCGGCCATCGAGGACGATGATGCACTCCAAACCGCCAGCGAGCGCTGGCAACGCAGATGTTTGCTCGGGATACTCCGCAGCCAGTTGCTTTCGACTGATCACACGAATCGCACGTCCGTCAACCTCGCCTCGCAAACCTTCACCCGGCCGCTCGCTCAGCGAGTTCGCATCGGCGAGTTGGATTCCTCGCTTCTTTGCGGCCGCGACAACGGCACCGGCGAGAGGGTGCTTCGAGTAACGCTCCAAGCTGGCGACAAGTTTCAAAATGGTGTTCGCGTCGGACGAATCCACGACTAAATCTTCCGTCAACTCCGGGCGACCGTAAGTGAGAGTTCCCGTCTTGTCGAAGATCACCGTTCGACAGTGATCGATCGTCTCCAAGATGGCTGGATTCTTGATGATGATGCCCAAACGAGCGGACAACGAAATCGAACCAATCACGGCGACGGGAATCGCGATCAACAGCGGGCAAGGAGTTGCCACCACTAACACCGCGAGAAATCGCACGGCGTCGCCACTCACCAGCCATGCGATGATCGCCAACGCGACCGCGATGGGCGTATAGATGGCTCCGAGTTGATCGCCGAGCCGCCGGATTCGCGGCCGATGCTGCTCCGACTCGCGCATCACTTGCATGATCTTGGCATAGCGGGAATCGATCGGCAGCTTATCGGCGTAAATCGTTAACGCCGTCTCGCCGTTGATAGCTCCGGAAAGAACTTGCGAACCCGGCGTCTTCGACATCATGTAGGGCTCGCCGGTCAAGTACGACTCGTCCATCACGCCATGTCCTTCGAGCACCGTTCCATCGACCGGACACACTTCATGGGGAAAGACGACGATCGTGTCGGCGATCTGGATCTGATCGAGATCGACGTCGCTGACCGCCGAGTCCCGTTTCCGATGTGCGAAGGACGGCATGCGTGTCGCGAGTGCCTGCAACACCGAAGAGGCTCGCCGAACCGCAAACGACTCGATGGCTTCACCGCCGGAAAGCATCAACACGACCAGCGTACCTGCCAAGTATTCGCCCAGGAGCACAGCCGTTGTGATCGAGATCCCGGCCAGTAGATCCGAGCCAAATTCACGGCGAAAGAGCTTTACCAAGAGATCGGCAACCAGCGGTATCCCACCCAAGGC
>CAUJKL010000092.1 GCA_963204995.1 Planctomycetota bacterium
AAGCCGCAGGCGACTGCGCGTCCCGAAACACCGTCGCCTGCGGCTTGCCGTTAAACGATTGGTTGAAACGACTTAAGCGTGCTAGTCTATGCACAGCGTGGCGCTGTTCAGTTAGTTAGGCTTGCCGAGCGGGCTCCGGCCATTGATGAAATCACGGCGACGGTTAACGACATTGGCGGAGCAATCCAAGAGAGCCACGGGCCAGGTTCGGCAGATCCTGAACGAGATTCAACGAGCAACAAACAACGCGGTGCTTTCGACCGCACAAGGCACTAGAGCGGTCTCCACGGCCAGCGAAGTCGTTTCACAAGCGGGCGATACCATCAACACGCTGACACAAACGCTTAGCGAGTCCGCCCGCTCGGCAACGAAGATTTCCACCTCCGTCGGTCAGCAAGCCGTTGGGGTCGAGCAGCTGAAGATCGGGATCAATAACATTAATCGAGTGACGCGAGAAAACGTTCAAGCTCTCCAAAGCATCGAGCAATCCGCGCAATACCTTCGCGCACTCGGCGATGAACTCGCACGGCTGTCTGCGAATTCCGAACCGGCTGGCTAGTTGCCTATCGCTTTGCACTGTCGACAAAATCAGCTTCGTTGAACTCGACGCGAACGTCTCCCTGCATGGTGGTTAACCAGATCTGTCCTGGCTCGACTTCGAACACATAGGGATAAGCGAGCCACTTGCCGGCTTGCTTGGCGATCACAGTTGGTTTCGTCCACGTTTTGCCGTCGTCGTCCGACAGAACGAGAGACAGCTCCTCGCGATGATTACTCACTGGAATTTCGGACCACAGACCATCGCCACCGCTCAACGGCCATTCACTCTTACCTTCAGGCAATGGACGATTCCACAGCAACATCAACCTGCCGCTGGCCAATCTAGTCAGAATGCCGGGCGCGCTGCTGCTCTCGATTCCCGAAGGTTGCAGAATCTGCCAGTGCTTACCACCGTTGTTGGAATATCCGGACCAGAACGCTCCCCAGTTCGTTCGGATCAACATCCAAATACGACCATCTTTCAGCTCCACCAATGTCGGCTCGGTGACACCGCCGTGATGTCCTTGTCCGCCTAGGTCAATTAAGTTGCTCGCCTGCCAAGTCATGCCGTCGTCAGATGAGGAGTAGGTCAGCACCGAATGCCGGCCCGGATCATGGAGCATCTTCATGGCCGTGAAGATAACACGACCATCCTTTGTTTGAATCATGTCGCGCACGCAACCGCTCCAGTCGTCGTGCATCTTCTGAATCTGCTGCCAAGTTGTGCCGTCGTCGGTGCTGCGCATCACATAAGTCGGCAACATCGCGTTGGGGGCATCATGGAGATCGTTACTCCAAGTCCAATGGCGTTCGTCGAGGTTCATGAACGCGGCGACAAGGGTCCCGTCCTTTGTTCGCAGAAGAGCACGTTCGTTGCTGACCGTGATCTTGGTGTCGGCTGGGAACAGACTTCGAGGTTCTGACCAAGTGCCCCCTCGGTCGCTGGTAACGAAGGTCGCCTTGGGGTCGATCGCGAGAATTCGGCCATGGCTGATGTGAGTGAACGGACCAAGAAAGTTGAATGGCAAAGGACGCAACTTGGCATGAAGTTCCAACTCAGCCGCTTGAGCAGTGCCCAAACAGGCAATGGCCAAAACCAGCGTAAGCGTCGAGATGATTGCCTTCATGTTGCTCGTCTCCTCTGAACGATGTAGCGACGAGTTCCATGGTAGCTTATCGAGACAAGTGAGCGAAGTGTTCGAACGTTGAGGTAGTGATACCGTTTGTAGGTTGGACGCCTCGCCCGACCGGGAGATCGTGCGAAACCTTGCGTTGCGGTCGCGTTACGGAGATAACTTCCTAGCGCCGTCGACTCTCGGCGCCACATCCGAGTCTTTCGCCGTTAGGTCGGCATAGATCACACGATATTTCTCCGAGCCAACTGGCTTGAACCACAAAATGGCACGTTCCGCGTCGCCCTGCTTTATGCCGGCACCCGCGTAGTGAGCATCCGTTTCTTTCGGCAGCAGCATAACAAACTGCAATCCGCGCGCGATCTTCATGATTTCCTGAAACTGGTCGCCGGTCGGACCCTTTTCATTGTCGATACCCATTTTCTGGACATACATCGCCGTGTACTTTCCGATCGAGACCGTGTCCAATCCGGTTGGAAACCCGCCGTCGGAAGCCTCGCAGCACATGCGTAGAGCCGCAATCAGTTCCTTCTCACTCGCGGGCGAAACATCAACGTCAGTTTCGATAATTTCGTACCCTGCCGGGATCTCGACGTTAAACAACGATTCGTCCAACTCGACATTGAACTCGTAGTTCATCATGACGACGTCCGTCTTGGGCGGCCCAGCCATCGCTGACTCGATGCGAACGGGAAGCTGTGTTGCGGGATCGGCCCATAGAGTCATGGGCGTTCCCGGCATTTCGAAGCGAAATCCGATGACAGTGCGGCCATCGAGTTGTTTCTCACCCAGCGGTACGACTTTGGAGTTTGGGTCGGTTGTCGCGGCTCGCAGCGACTGGCGAAGCCCCTCGAATTGATTTCCCTCGTGCATTCCCTGCTTTGTTTCCTCGGGGAGATTGATCATGTTGAACACAGTGGCTCGCTTGGTTTTAGGATCGAGACCAACCGTCTTGCCGGCTGCCCAATCGGAAATGTTGATATAGCCGTTGACCATTTCCTGTCGCATGTGAGTGGGCTCAAGATAGAACACCTTCATCTTCAGTGGCGGTTGGCCATCGACGGTGGCGATCATGTCATAGCGAGCCGTACGCGCATTCATCAGGTTCTCAATGAGTGCTTCCAACGCAAATGCCGGCGTGCTACTCGACTGAAACAACCAGAACGCACCAGCGACGAGCACTATCGCAGTGATTCCGTGGGGGATTTTGTATTTCATCAGCGTGTGTCCTAGGGCTTGGAGTTTGACATGCCGGGATTGCGGTGTGGGTCGGTGTTCAAACGCATCGAAGACGCGCTGCTTGACACGCTCGCGTTGTTCGTCGCTCACGGTTGAATCAACCGATAGTTGATCGAACAGCTTGTCCCAGTCGTCATGTGGATCGTTATGCATCTCGGTAATCTCCACTCGGCGAACCTGAGGCGGATCGCCGTGCAACATCGTGATCGCGGAGGCGGTCGCGGAGTTTGTCGAGCGCCCGGCTCAACGCGACACGAATCGTGCCTGCTTTCAATTCCAGCACATCGGCGATTTGTTCGTGTTTCAAGCCGCCGAAGAATCGCAGCGAAATGATCGACTGCTCCCGGTCGGTCAAACCGTCTAATGCTTCGTAAACTTCCTGCCAATCGATCGGCGACTCGTCGTCCAACAACGGAACACTCACGCCGGCATTGATCTTTCCCATAAGTGCCGCTGCCTCGAGCAACTCGCGACGACGAATCGATTGCCGCAGGTGGGCATTGATTTCGTTGGTTGCGATGCGAAACAGCCATCGACGAAAATCCTCGACACATAGACCGGGAAACTCTTGAATCCCGACGGCCACCTTGAGAAAGACTTCGGATGCCACATCTTCAGCAACGGCGCGCACCACTAAACGGCGCGTGCAATACGCAAAAATGAGCGGATAGAAGTGATCAAATAGCTCGCCAAACGCGACGCGATCCGTTCGAGCGGCCTTGACCAAGTTATCCGCCGGATCGATCCGAACTGGCTGATGGTTGTCGGTCATTCTGTGAGTATCAATGCGCGAGATGCCAAAGTGTTACAAGAGAGAAGGATCTTTGACATTCGAGGCGACTCGTTGACAATTGATTTGGCAAGCCCAACGGGCTTAAGCATACCAGCCCAGAGCAGATCGCAGCGCCCGCTCTGGGTTCGAGAAGCTTGTTCCTGCAAAGTGGAAACGCTCCCCTTGGTTGGCCACGTGTCGACGCCTGGACTCTGGTAGCGGATAATGGGTCTGATCTAAAGTGGAAAGAACGATGCGATATTCCCGACAACCGAATTGCAGGTCTGGAAAGCCACGCCGCCGAAGTGTCAA
>CAUJKL010000093.1 GCA_963204995.1 Planctomycetota bacterium
GCGTGCATCGCAAGCCGCACTCGCCGCCGCGAAAGGCACGGGCTACGTAGTCGGCCATCCCGCCGGACGCTGGTGTCGCGAGGCCTTGTTCTTTCTCGTATGGAGTTGTCCCCAACCGGTGATGGCCGCGAACCTGTGCGAGCTCGCAGGACTAGCGGATCGAAATCCCAAGCACTAAGAACTAAGAACTAAGAACCAATGACCAATGACCAATGACCAATGACCAATGACCAATGACCAATGACCAATGACCAATGACCAATGACCAATGACCAATAGCGAAGTACATGTTGTCTGGCATACGCAGGCCGTTTCCCGTGCGGAACGCGAGCAATTGAACGGTCATCGCGGTTGCGTGCTGTGGTTTACGGGGCTGAGCGGTTGTGGCAAGAGCACGGTGGCGAATGTCGTCGATCACAAGCTGCATCGGCTCGGAGTCCACACATTTCTGCTCGACGGCGATAACGTCCGTCACGGTCTCAACGCGAGTCCGGCGATACTCGCGCCGGATCACGACGCAGAGTTTGCCAAACGGTTCGGCTTGGGTTTCTCGGCTCAAGATCGCGAAGAGAACATCCGGCGTATTGGATCGGTCGCCGAGTTATTCGCCTCGGCAGGCTCGATCACAATTACCGCTTTTGTCAGCCCCTACCGCCGCGATCGCGATGCCGTGCGGCGTCGGATCGAGAAGTGTGGCCAAGCCGGAGATTTTATCGAAGTCTTCGTGGATGCGCCGCTCGAAGTGTGCGAGGCACGAGATCCGAAGGGCCTGTACAAGAAGGCTCGGGCCGGTGAGTTGAAAGGTTTTACTGGGATCGATGATCCGTACGAAGCTCCAGAACGACCAGAACTCCGACTCGCATCGGCCGAACACTCGCCGGAAGCTCTAGCCGATCAAGTAATCGTCTACCTACGCCAGACCGGCAAGATCTCGTAGAACCATGTGGAGTGCGGCGACTCGTCGCCGCTTTCCTATTTTGTCGTGGCAACGACTCTCCACGTCGTGCCGTCCCACTGTGACGAAAGCGGCTCCGCCGCGAAAGAAAGCTGTGACAAGTCACAGCACTCCAAATACCTGCCGCATCTTTCGCGAGCACGTCCGATTGGAAAGCTGCCGTCTCGCTAATCCATCCGCACGCCAATCGTCAGCAAGATGTTAGCGAAGCGTTGTTGGTCGGCCGTCTGAATCGTCAGGATATGATCGGGAGTCGCTACGGCATCGTAGAAGGCCCACTTCTCGATTGGCTCCAATTCCAAACTGAGCCCCGCGTCCTTCATCGTTTTGCGGTAATCGGCCCAGACCGATGGATCTGCCGTTAAGGCGTATTGGCCCGTGGATTCATACATCATCGTGTTGACGGCTTCGACGGGCAGCGCGGAGAGAACAGCTTGCAAAACTTGATTGCAAGTCAGTACGCCTGGCATCAGGTTTAGATGCACGAGCTTCGCGTTCGGTCCGATCTTCGAAGACGCGGGATAGTTGCCGTCGGCGATCAAGACTTTGCCATGATGGCCAGCCGCACCGAGGATGGCGTTGATCTCGGGATGAATCAGTTGGTGTTTGAGCATTGAATGGTCTTTCTGTTATCGACCGCGACTTCTACATGCCGGCGGCTAAGGCATCCAAATGGCGGCTGAAGTGATCGGCCAAAACTTCTGTGTACGTATCGGGATGAGCTTCGAGAACCGCTCTAACTGCCGGCCCGAACTCAGGGTGTGTCAGCGTCGAACCGAAGGTGCAATGCAAAATCTGGCGTCCCGGTTCGGTAAAGCCCTTGCCAGTCGGCACGTCAGCCCAGCGCTCCAAATAGGTCCGCTCCAGACCATCCGCATCCGCAATGTCGTCGGTCGACGGGACGGTGGCGTTCGTCGCCGAGACATGATAGGTCGCCTTGTCCGTGTCGTAGCGAGAACGACCGAAATCGATCAGCTGGCGGAACAGCGGTTCATCGTGACGCGCAACAACTCGCAACGCTTCGAGGTAACTTGTACCCGCCGTCTTCACGTGGAACCGACCTTTCGTGGCCCGAGCCAGTGCCGAATACATTGAGACTTTATCGGAACCCGAATGCAAACTCAGTTTGTAGGGGCCCAGCAATTCGGCAATCGCGGCATGTTCATTGAGCGAGGCCTCCAATGCGGCCACGTCGCCTATGTAATCGACTCCCTTTTCAAGTTCGCCGATAAAGCGAGGGGCCAGGCTGACCAGCTTCATGCCTCGGCTTACACATTGATCGGCGATGATGTAGTGCTCGGCCAGTGTCGTGGGCTGATCGGTTTCATCCACGCTCAACTCGATCTCATAGTCGCGACCGGCGGATTCTTGAACGGTCTTGATGTAATCGGCTAACGCGGTTGCGTGATTGATCGCGGCTCCGTACTTCACCGCACACCGCATGCAGGCTTGCTCGTCGAGCGAAATCGTTGTACCCGTGGCCAACTTGACGGACTTGCCAAGGTACTTGTCGAACCATTCGATCGTGTCACGAATGCCGGAGAACTTGTCGCGAAGTGTTGCTTCGTCGTAGCTGTCCGAGTGCTCGTCCACGTTGCCGGAAGGGTCAATCGTAAAGAACGTGAACCCGGCGACGGCAGTTCGATCGACGTCTTCGTTTGTCTTCAAGTGATCGGCGTCCGCACCGGTCTTGCCAGTCCAGCCCGCTTGCCTCATCCCTTCGATCGCATCGTGCATGACACCTTCCGGCGTGCGGTTCGTGCGCGCCATCTCGCGAATCGATTGCTGCGGGAAGATCGGTTCGATACCGGCTCCCGATCGCTTCATGGCCGCGACATGCCCCGGCGTCGCCAAACCGATCCGATCGCCGAACCCAAAGCTGGGTGCGAGTCCAAGTGTTACGCAGCCTGTCTTGTTTGCATCACTCATCTTCAATACGGCTTTCTGTTAATTGTATGCGGCAATCGATTGCTTCTTCTGGCTCTCAGCTTTCAGCTTTCAGCTTTCAGCTCTCAGCTTTCAGCTTTCAGCTTTCAGCTTTCAGCTTTCAGCTTTCAGCTTTCAGCTTTCAGCTTTCAGCTTTCAGCTTTCAGCTTTCAGCTTTGATGTACTTGTTGTAGGCCTCGATGGTCTGCTTGGCGGCGGCATCGGGATTGGGATAGGCAAAGGCTTCCGCCGACACGTAGCCCTCGTAGCCAATCTCCTTCAACGCTGCGGCAATCGGTGTGTAATCCATGTGCCCCAGACCTGCCGGGCGACGGTTCGAGTCGACGAAGTGAACGTGGCCGATGTAGCCCTTGCCGGCACGAATGCCATCGGCGACATTCGCCTCTTCGATGTTCATGTGGAACAGGTCGGCCAGCAGTTTGACGTTCGTCGTCTTCAGTGACTTGAGGAACTTTACACCTTCGGCAATCGTACAAATCAGATTCGTCTCGTAACGGTTAAGCGGCTCATAGATCAGCGGCACATTGTATTTCGCGGCGTACTCGCCGAGTTCTTCGCACGCTTGGCCGAGCAGCGTCAGTGCTTCATCGCGGCTTTGGCTGCCGCCCCATTTGCCTTGCATGGAGCCAATAATCGCGGGAGCACCAAAAGGTCCGCCCATATCGATGATGCTGCGAACAAACTCGGCGGCCTTGGCTCGCTTCGCGGCATCGGGATCGATCAAACTCAATCCGTGAATGACCATCCCAGCACCCGTGCCGACCGCTGCTAGTTTGAGCTGGTGTTTTGCCAGGAGTGCCTTCAGTTCCTCGGCGTTCACTGCGGCCGGGGAGGGCGCGAAGATTTCGATAGCGTCGAAGCCCAGTGCTGCTGCTTTCGCGGCGGCGGCACTGAGATCGTCCCAGAAGACGAACGGGCCTCCACGGGCTTGAGGCACGAGGCTGACGGTAACGGCGGAAGGAATCATTACTTTCGGTCCATTTGCTGTAAGTTGCTTTTTGCTTTGTCCAGCTCGATGTTACTAGGGAGTTACTGGTTTCTAGGGTGCCACTGATTTCTACGGTGCCACTGCTGGCTTGTCCAGCAGTGCGGCACCGCTGGACAAGCCGGCAGTGTGTGCGGCACTGCTGGACAAGCCAGCAGTGGCACCCAACTCCCGCCATCCGGCGCGGTTAGCGAAAGAGAGCTAATCGGCGACTTCAATAATCGCCTTGATCACGCCCGTCTCTGGCCGTGTGTACGTTTCAAAATTCTCGATCACCGCATCGAAGCCGACGCGATGCGTAATCCAAGGGCTTGTGTTGATCGTGCCATCTTCGATCAGGCCGATGATCCGAGCAAAGTCCGCGGGCATGGCGTTTCGCGATCCTTTGATCGTCATCTCGGGTCGATGCAGCCGCGGATGTGCGAAGCTGACTTCGTCGGTGGTGATACCGACGTAGACCAACGTTCCGGTGTGAGCGACATAGTTCAACGCGTTGGCCATCGAGCGATTGTTGCCGGTCGCATCCGTCACGACTGCGTACATATCGCCACCGGTGAACTCCTTCATCTTGTCGAGTTCGCTGCCATCGCCGCTGAACACAACGGTGTGATCGACATCGTAAGTCTCGCGACAGAAGTCCAATCGTGAAGGGACCATGTCCATGACCGTAATCGTCGCGCCGGTCAGCCGAGTGAACTCCAAAGTTGCGAGCCCGATTGGGCCAGCACCGATAATCAAAACGTGGTCACCTTTTTTAGGAGCACCGCGATCCGTAGCATGACAGCCAATCGCCAGCGTCTCGACCAACGCCAGTTGCTCGAACGAAAGCTTTGTGGATGAATGCAGCTTGTCCGCACGGATCAAGAACCGCTCGCAGAGGCCGCCGTCGATCATCACGCCGATGACATTTAGCTTCTCGCAGCAGTTGCCACTTCCTTTGCGGCAGGCATAGCACGCGCCGCAATTCATGTACGGTTCGACACTGCAGCGATCACCGGGCTTTACATTGGCGACCCCTGCGCCAACTTCTAGCACTTCGATACCGAGCTCGTGACCCGGAATGCGCGGATAGCGGAAGAAGGGCATTTTACCGAGATAGCCACCATAGTCTGTACCGCAAATCCCCATGCGATGCGTGCGAACCAAGGCCTGTCCTGGGCCGGGACTGTTGGGCTCGTCGATCTCGATGTGTTCAAAGTGTTTGGGCTCTTGGAGTCGAATGGCACGCATGAGGCACTCACGTGGTGTGTTGTTTTAGGTGATGCTGGTGTAGGACGGGTCTCCAGGCCCGTCCGTCGCATGGCGGGCCTGGAGACCCGCCCTACGACGCTTGGTTTCTATTCGCTGGAGATCACTACAACATAAGACTGACGGTCGCTTCTGTCTTGTGCCAATCAGTCGTTTTCTGTGAACAATCGGACATGCGATCTAGTCAAGCCGGATCATCGTTGTTTTCCGGGCGTCCTTCGATATAGAACCAGTTATGAATCGGCTTCAAGATATCGAGCGTCTCGGCTAACAGTTGCCTGTCCATCGGCTCACCAGCCCACTTCACCCATTCGGCCACTCGATCCGGATTTGCCGAGCCGGTGACACACGTACTAAAGCCCGGGTGGGCAATCGAGAACTGTAAGGCGAGTTGGGCAATATCTACGCCGCGACTCGCACAGTGATCGGCCGCCTGCTTCGCGACTTCCCGGACTTGCGGAGTGGCTTTGTGCCACGGGGGAAGCGTTGCCTTGGTTAGCAGGCGAGCCGAAAACGGGGCCGCGTTCATGACGCCGACACCCTTTGCTTCGCAGATCGGCAACAGCTCGAGGGCCATGTCGTTTTGCAGCGTGTAATGATTGTAAGTCAAGATCACGTCAATATCCGCCCGCTCCAGCACGTACTTGAACATTTTCATGGGATAGCCGCTGACACCGATATATCGGACCTTTCCCTTCTCGACTTGCTTTCGCAGTGCGGGAATCGTCTCTTCAACAATCTGCGACATCTCGACGAACTCAAGATCGTGACATAGCACAATGTCGAGATAATCGACTTTCATCCGCTCGAGTGAGATATCGATGCTCTCCGCGACACGGCGAGCGCTGAAGTCGAAGTGTTCTCCGGCGTAGCGACCCAGTTTCGTGCCGAGGTAGTAGTGGTCGCGTGGGATATCTGGCAAGACACGACCAAGCAGCATCTCGCTCATCCCGCGTCCGTAAAACGGCGATGTGTCAATGAAGTTCATGCCCAGATCGACGGCCACGCGAACGCTGCGAAAGGCTTCTTTCAAGTCGATGCTGCGGAACTCCGCGCCCAGCGACGACGCACCGAACGAGAGTACGGTGAGATCCATGTCCGTGTTGCCAAGAGTACGCTTTTCCATCCCGTTACTCCGAAGTTGGATCGTCTGGCGAAGCGACACGAAAGCCGCAGCCAGGAGGAAGAGTATGCCATAATAGCGACCGACCGCTCATGCCTCAATCGGCGATTGTCTCGACCCCAGGCCGACAATACCAGCTCGGCCACGTTAGGTCGATTGTCAGCGGGACCGAACCGCCGAGCCGCACGTTTATGCGTTTTTTGTTAACTTCTTGGCAATATTCATTCTCGCTGGTTCGATCATTTTATGTATCAAGCGACTTCCCCCAGTACAATGGTGCGTGGTTTGTTCACACCCGGTGCGGTGTGCCGGTTCACCAGAAACAGCAGGCGTTTTGCGCATTAATTTCACTCCGGAGAGATTAATGAATGATCAATCGCAGAGACATGCTTAAGGGAACCGAAACTGGTGTCGGCGTTGCGTTAGGTGCCTCGTTTGTTCCCAATTTCTCCAGGCTGCCGCTGCTCGGCAGGGCACTCGCAAACGCGTCATATTCTTCATGCAGAGCCAGGGTTTCGATCCGGCGACTTGCATTCCGGACGGGATGAGCAGCAGCGGTTCGCTGCGAAAGCCAACCTTCCCGAGCCCATCGAGGCACTCGAACCGTATAAGGAGCGACTGCACATCATCAACGGCCTGCACGGCATGCATACCAGCCCCTCGCACAGCGCCTTCTTCGGCGCGCTCGGCGGCTATCGCGGTAGTGACGGCGTGCCGCCCAGCGGACCAACGATCGATTATGAACTAAGCAAAGTCCTGCCGCAGACGCTGCTGCCTCATCTGTGCATCGGCGTGGACTCGATCGAGAACATGACGACCACGCCCACGCTTGCGACGCTGTCGGCCAGCGGTGCCGGGCAACCGATCTTCAAGCATTCGAATCCGAATCATCTGTATCAGAGCGTTACCGAGACTAACCTGTCGAGCCCGAAGATCTACGCTCGCGTAAGTCGCCGCAGTTTCGGCAACGGGTCCATGCAACCAGATCGCATCCTGGCCACGGCACCCGCAGGCGAGCGTCTTGGCATTTTGGCGCATCCGAGCTGGATCGTTTCGCACTCCGGTCCATCAGGTTCATACGGCGATTCACGGCTCCGCGAAGCGTTTCCGGTGCTTGACAGCTGCTTGTCGGAATCGAACACCAGAACCCAAACCGAGTCGAACCGTCATCCCGACTGGGATCAGCCGCCGCCGAAATACAGTACAGTCAACGCGGGGGACCCAGCCGACGCAGCCGGATAGGAACGCGAAGGTAGTGGGATTTCTGTTTAGATGGGATGTATCCTGTCAATCTGGACGATAGGATTAAATAATTAGGTTGAAGGATTCATTGGGCCATTCGCAAATGCTGACCGATCATCCAAAACGAGTGGGAGCAACGAGCTACGTGCGGTTTAAGCCGCAGGTGTCATTTGTGCATCGGTTGTCCGCTCTAGCAGAGAGAGTCGGCGCGAAGTACGATTTCGAACATTGGAGCGCGAACGCGCAGCGATTTTCGTACATCCAGCCATCCGAGTTTCGTCACATTTACATGGACCACAACCGAGTTCAGTTTCAAACACTGACGCTCGACACTTGGATTGAGAGACTCGACGAACACATCGATATCGCGAAGATGGCTTTGGATGCTTTTGGGTTAAAGGATGCATCGGAGGTCGGCTTTGAGTTCTCAGCCTTCTTGGAAGTCGGCATGACTCATCCAGAACTCGCAGAGCTGGGCTTTGGAAGTCTGATGGCCAACGAAGCGAAGTCGATTGTACCGGATGCAAACGACTGGATTCTGCATTTAGTCAGCGGATCGGAAGACGGCGACCGATGCCGAATCGAGATTTGTCCGATGACGCGTCAGCAGATGGAGGAGACGTTTAAGTCACAAAAAAATATTGCGACGTTTGTGCAATCACCACTGTGGGACACGACGCTCGCTGATCATCTGGATCAAATTGCGGGAGATTGCCTTTACTTGCGAGTCACGCTTAGTGAGAGAAGCAGCATCGCGACTCATGCCATCGAGAGGAATATGCGAACCGCTGTCGAGAGAGCTAATGCGATTTCTTCTTCAGCCGTATCGCGTCTTAGAGGATTACAATGACACTCCACGAAACCACAGATATTGATGCAGGCTACTCAACTCCGCGATCAAGTGACGTTCGAGTTGAGATCACACATGAAGCAGGCAGCTTTGACCGCGACTTGTTTGAAGAACATACGAGTCGGATCGCTCCATCCAATGAGCCAACAGTGGTAACATTCGTTTCCCGGGTGATAGTGAGGCCAGCACGGCGATTGAAGTCGTCAGAATACTTGGCCACGGTTCGCAGGCGTGGTTGCAGAAAGCTCGCCACGATGGTTCAACAACTGGCACCTCGTGCCGATGCGGACGACTTTCATGTTCATACCTATCCACTTGTGAAGCAACTCAGAGATGACCTTGCGAAGATCCAAGAAGCCTCGTCAGAAGGCAACGCCAGAGAAGTACTTCGCCAAGTCCGAGATAGTCTGATAGACGGCGGCTGGGAGAGTTACAGGAATGCTGAGGCCCGTCAGGCCGTCAGCGAGTTGCTCGAAGAATTAGCGGCAATGGAACACGTTGAGCCAGAGTGCGCGGAGCGCGCACGTGAGATGCTGGAATCGTTAGGGCTCGGTGGTGGAGGCATCCCTCTCTTCAATGTCGAAGAAGCGCAAGTACCTTATTGAAACGTCTGCTGTTCGCGCGGCGATTGGACCTACGACCGACGAGCAATCGAAGGTGTTTAGAGGCATTGTACGCGATGGTGTTCTGTTCACGTCTGTCTACATACGCATGGAGTTTGTTCGGCTCTGGATTTGCACCTGTATTGATGCGGCCCTCTTGGTAAACCAGTACCAAAACGTGCGAGAGGCATTGGTGATTCTCGAACAGAGCTTCAGTGCTCGCAAAGTCAAGGCGGACTTGTCGGCAATAAGTGAAATGTTGGCTCAGCGAGAGGTTCTGCACGATCACCTCGCAGCCAGTGAAGAACTCGGCAGGATCGCGGTAGCGTGGCTGAGGCGTTTTGGCCGTTGTTTCGCTGCTCGCATTCCGAATAAGTCAAAATGCAAACGAGGCGGGCATTCATTGTTCATCGACTATGACACGATTCTCGATGACCTGCAGCGGTTCTACGTAGGCTTCACTACGCCGGTTACAGACTGTGAAGTTGGCCAGTTTCTCAATCTTCGGGACGCCCGTTCACCATGCCGAAAGTTGATGGACTCCGTTAGTGATCGTAACGCAAATTCGATGAAATACCTTGCCAAATATGCAGAATTCGGTCAGACGATTACATGCACTGAATGCGAGCGAATCGGTGATGCCGTAATCGCGCTGGAGCAGTCCAAGTCTTGGCAATTGGTTCACATCGACAAGGCGTTCAATTTTCTTTGCGACTCGCGCAACATGCCTCACGTTCCATTGCCTTCTGTAATTGCTTTGCATAATCAGGGAAAGACAAGCCAACAAGATCAGTCGCGATAGCGATTTCAAGACTGCTATTGTCAGCTGATTTGGCGCATTAATGTCTGTGGCTTTCTTCAAAACGCGCTGAGGTTGTGAAAAAATCGTGGGATAGGCTTCCAGCCTGTCATTGTCCCCGTATTTCTGACAGGCTAGAAGCCTATCCCACCCAATAAAATCACCGCTTCGCACGCCGGTCAGCAGGCAACCCGAATAGTAGAAATACTCGTCTCTAGGGCTGGTTTTCGATTGTCGCATCAGAAACTTCGTGGCGTCTTGGCCATCCAATTCAACCTCTGGCAACTCGCCTTTCGCGATGGAAGCAAACGTGGGCAGCAGATCCATCATGCTGAGGATTTCATCCGACGACCAGCCCGCCGGAATCTTGCCAGGCCATCTGGCAATGAAAGGAACGCGGCAGCCGCCGTCCCAGGCTGACATCTTCCAGCCGCGAAGTGGGTCCGCATTGCCGGAATGATCGCGAGGAATGAACGCTACGCCTCCGGGTTGCATTCCCCGTGTTGTTTCAACCCAAGGTCCATTGTCGGAAGTAAACACCACGAGCGTGTTGTCGTCGATGCTCAGCTCTTTCAGCGTCTTGAAAATCTCACCACACGACCAGTCGATTTCTTCGATCGTATCATCGTAGAAACCGCCAGCGGACTTTCCTTTGAAGTTCTCGGATGCACCCAGCGGAATGTGCGGCATGTTGTGGGCGAGGTACAGAAAGAATGGTCTTTCACGGTTGGCCTTGATCCAATCGATCGCTTCGTGCGTGTAGTCTGCCGTGATGTGATCCCAGTCTTCGACAGACTCGACCACCACTTCTTGATTGCGAAAGATGGGGCTGCGCATGCTTGTATCGTCGACAAGCACCGTGAAGCCATTGAACCTTGGCGTGCCGTAGAAATAATCAAATCCCTGAGCATTCGGCATCGTCGCAGGGTCAACATCGCCGGGTGCATCCTTTCGGTCGAGTGCCAAGTGCCACTTGCCACCTGCCAATGATGCCTGTCGCGTAGCCAGCCTTCTTCAGGACTTCAGCCATCGTCGTTTCTCTGGGATGCGGCACCGTGTGCAGGCGTTTAATGTTTCCTGGTTCACCGACGCGTATCGGATACGATCCCGTCATCAACGCCGCGCGCGACACGCCACACACCGGCTGAGCATAGAAACTCGTGAGACGAACTCCCTCGGCTGCCATCTGATCGAGATGTGGTGTCTTGATCGTCTTCGACCCGAAGCAGCCAAGGCCTTGATAACCTTGATCGTCCGTGAAGATCAGAATGATGTTTGGACGCGGGTCGTCGGCCATCGCTGGAAAGACGCTCGCCAACAAGAGCAGCAAGGTGGAAGACGCTACTATCCTCGAAACAGGGATCATTCGCATGGAGGGTTCTCGCGGTTCTACGTGTGTTCGGCTCGGTCGCTGCTGCGTCGGCAGATTGTCAGTCTAGCAGCGCAGGTTGCCGATCGTTAGCAACCGTTTGCAACGTCATTTACCGTTGACGCGATTCAGATGGGAACAGGTGCAGCGTTTGCCACGTTTCAGTTCCGCGGTGGCGATTCGGGAAGCCGAAATTCGACGCCCTGAGCCAGTGGCAGATCGGTGCCGAAGTTGATGGTGCAAGTCTGGCGACGCATGTAGGACTTCCAGGCATCGCTGCCGGATTCGCGACCGCCGCCCGTGTCTTTCTCGCCGCCGAAGGCACCGCCGATCTCCGCGCCCGACGTGCCGATGTTGACGTTGGTGATACCGCAGTCGCTGCCCGCCGCCGATAGAAACTGTTCGGCTTCTCGCACTCGATCGGTAAAGATGGCGGACGATAGACCTTGATCTACCTGATTGTGCATGGTGATTGCCTCGTCCAGATCCCGGTACGTCATCACATACAGAATCGGTGCGAAGGTTTCTGCCGAGACGATCGACATATTATTGTGAGCCCGCACGAGGGCCGGCTGTACGAAATAACCAGCACGCTCAATTCGTTCGCCCCCGCACAGTATTTCGCCGCCTTGCTGGCGGGCGATATCCAAGGCATCCATCATCTTCTGCACGGCTGCTTCGTTGATCAGTGGCCCGACCAGAATTCCAGTTTCGAGCGGATCGCCGATCGGAATGCTTCGATAGGCGGCAACCAGCCGATCGATCAATGGTGCCGCGATCGACTCGTGGACGATTAAGCGGCGAAGTGTCGTGCAACGCTGGCCAGCAGTACCAACAGCCGCGAACAGAATCGCTCGCACGGCGAGATCGAGGTCGGCCGACGCTGTTACGATCAGCCCGTTATTTCCGCCCAGTTCCAGCAGCGATCGGCCGAGACGAGCACCGACCGTTTGAGCGACACTGCGCCCCATCGCACAACTGCCCGTCGCCGAGATCAACGGCAAACGACGATCTTCCGCCATCCAGCGACCAACTTCGGCATCGGCGCCGACGCAAAGATTGAAGACGCCTTCTACCTCGTGTTCCGCAGTCACGCGGTTGACGAGATGCTGGACGGCGATTGCCGTCAGCGGCGTGGTGGGCGAAGGCTTCCAGATCATGGTGTCGCCGCAGACGGCAGCCAACGCCGCATTCCAAGCCCACACCGCTACTGGGAAATTAAACGCCGTAATGATTCCGATCGGTCCCAGCGGATGCCATTGCTCGAACAGCCGATGTCGCGGACGCTCGCTGGCGATCGTCAAACCGTAGAGTTGACGCGACAGTCCGGTCGCGAAGTCGCAGATGTCGATCATCTCTTGGACTTCGCCTTCGCCCTCGGCGAGGATCTTTCCTGTTTCGCGAGTGACCAGCCGACCGAGATCTCGTTTGTGTTCGCGAAACGCTTGGCCGAGTTGGCGGATGATTTCGCCTCGCTGAGGTGGCGGCATCATTCGCCAACCGGCAAAGGAATGTTGCGCGCGAGCCACGCAGCGATCGTAGTCGTCGCGCGACGCGGTCACGACGCCTGCGATGGATTCGCCGTTGGCGGGGTTGACCGGAGTGATCGTGTCTCCGCCGGGGTTTGCAACCCAATCGCCGCAGCAGACTCCGCTGTTCGTCCCGGTTATCCCAAGTCGATTGAGGAGGCGTTTCATCTAAATCGCTCGCCTAATGGGTGGCATCGCCGAGATCACTTCGTCCAGGATATCGAGAGCCGTATCCACATCCGCTTGATCGATGACCAGTGGCGGCGAGAAGCGAATCGAACTTATCCCGCAACCGAGCAGCAGCAATCCCCTTTGAAAACACTCCTGGACGATCGTGTTTCGTTCGGCGACGGCTGGTTCTTTCGTGTGACGATCGCGGACGAGTTCGATGCCGATCATCAATCCCTTGCCGCGAACGTCACCGATCAGCTCGTGCTTCGATTGTAACTCGCTGAGTCGCTCGATGAGATAAGCTCCGACTCGTTCCGCATTCACGATCAATCCTTCTTCGAGCAGGGCGATCGTTTCGAGAGCCGCAGCACAGGAAACTGGGTTCCCGCCGAACGTGCTGGCGTGCGATCCGGGAGGCCAATCCATGATTTCGTCGCGGGCGATGATCGCACCGAGCGGCATCCCCGAGGCGATGCCCTTGGCCAGACACGTAATGTCCGGCTCGACGCCCCAGTGCTCCATCGCAAACATCTTCCCAGTGCGACCCATGCCGGATTGAACCTCGTCGGCGATCAGCAGAATCCCATGCCGCTCGGCGAGTGCTTTTAAGCGTTGATGAAACTCAGGCGGTGGGACAATGTAACCGCCTTCGCCTTGAATCGGCTCGACGATGATCGCCGCTACTTCGTCGGGCGAGATCGTTCGCTTGAAGAGCTTGTTCTCGATCTGATCGAGACAGTCGAGAGCACCGATGTCTCGATAGGAGTTCGGATAGTCCACGTGACTGACTTGAGGAATCAGCGGAGCGAATCCGGCTCGCTGAGTGACCTTGCTGGCGGTCAGCGACAAGGCTCCCAACGTGCGGCCATGAAACGCGCCAAAGAAGGCAATCATGTGCTTACGCTTGGTGTGATATCGAGCGAGCTTGAATGCCGCTTCGACCGCTTCGGCTCCGGAGTTTGTAAAGAAGACGCGTTTGCCACCTGCTCCGGCAGCGAGTTCGGCCAGTTTGCGTGCGAGTTCCGCCTGGGGTCCGTAATAGAAGTCCGTGCCCGACATGTGAATCAGTCGCGCCGCCTGCTCTTGGATCGCCTTCACGATCCGCGGGTGACAATGGCCGGTCGAGCAAACGGCGATCCCGGCGTTGAAGTCCAGGAAGCGATTGCCGTCTACATCTTCGATGACCGCGCCTTCGCCCTTGGCGACCGCCAACGGATACACACGCGTGTACGACGGCGACGTATACCGCTCGTCCATCGCAATCAACTTGGACGCCTTGGGACCGGGTAGCGACGTGACGATTTGCGGGACGTCGCCCTGGTAGTCTCGCATTAACATTCCCATGCCTCCTTCTTGTGACATGATTGCCCACTTGAATCCTACGGTAGAATAGGAAATGGACAAGCTTACAACCTTCAAGGCGTGATTCCAAAGGTAGGCCGCAACAAGTCTTCGCAGTTCCGGCGTCAACCAATTGACACGCCATTTGCCGACTTGCCGGAACTGCACAAAGCCTTGGTCCGGTCTACAAACTGAGCAAAAGGAGCGATGACGACGATGGACACGAAACTTTATGACGCTGGGTTGCCCGGTCCCCATCAAGCGATTGAAGCCCGCAATGCACGTGAGCGATTCACGCTCGAATTGTTCGATCGCTTATGGGATCGATACCGGCAGCGAGTGACTTACGTCGCGACCTACGAACGCATCGTTCAAGACGTCGGTGCGAGGTTCTTCAACGATCATATCGCGTTCCGAACATTCGCGAACCAGCGTCCGCCGACCGGCATCGCGACCTTGTCTCGTCTGTTCGAGGCACTCGACTATCGACCAGCCGGCGTCTATGACTTCCCAGACAAACATCTCAACGCCATTCACTATCAACACTCGCATCCGGAGTTTCCCAAGCTGTTTATATCAGAGCTGAAAACGTGGGAGCTGAGTAATGACTCGCGGTGGATCATCGAGGAAGCGTTGAACAGCCACCGTCCAACTGTCTCAGGCGACACGCTGCGTTCGCTTGTTGCACTCGACGGAAGTTCGTCCGACAAGTCATCGCTGCTAGACGAGTTGGTAGCTCGGGTCGAAACCTTGCCGTGGGATTTGCCCACGCGGGAAGCGGTCGAGAAATTGAATCGCGAAAGTCAATACGCCGCGTGGGTACTCGTTCACGGTTACAACGTGAATCATTTCACTTCGCTGGTGAATTCACACGGTGTTGAAACACTGGATAATCTTGATCGGACGATCGACGCTTTGTCCGCTGCAGGTGTGCCGATGAAGACCGAGATCGAGGGCGCGCCCGGCTCGAAGCTGCGGCAGACGGCGACGGAGGCGGTCACGATCGACGTTGCGGTGATGGATCAAGGCCAAGCCACGACGATGCCTTGGACGTACGCCTACTTCGAGTTGGCCGAGCGGAATCCCGTGATCGACCCCAGCACTGGGCAGGCAGTTCGGTTCGAAGGCTTTCTTGGTCCACAGGCGACGAACCTGTTCGAAATGACACGAGTCGCTGGCAGGTAGAGTTGCAGGTTCAGGCTCATGTTTTTCACTTTTTGGAGTGCGGCGACTTGTCGCCGCTTTGGAATTTTCCCAATTCGGTGACCGACTTTGCGACCTCGGTGCTGGTTGGGTTGTGGCCAAAATAAAGTGCTTCGCACGAAATACTAAAGCGGTGACAAGTCCCCGCAGTCCAAAGAGGGCCACGTGCGCGACAAAGGCATGCGACAATGCGCGTCGGTTGACGGTTGGCCGGACTCACCTAAACTAAGGTGTTTACCTCCCTCCGAGCCGAGTCATACGAGCATGTCCTCTCCGGAAAACGCTTCCTCGAAGCTAGACCTCGACGACAAACCCCTTCCGCCCATCGAGCCGCCGTCCGCTAGCTTCCTCGTGCAGCTGTTCGTGATTCCGATGATTATCGTCGGCATCATCGTCGTGGTGTGGCTGATGTTCAGCTGGCTGGCGCACATGGGGAGCAATCCGCACGAGCTTGTTCGCGATTTGAAGAAGCCGAACGAGGCGAGCTGGCAGCGCGCGTTGACGCTGGCGGATCTGCTACGAAATCCGGCACACGAAGATCTGAAGAGCGACATCACGATGGCCACCGAGTTGGCGTCGGTTCTCGACGCGCAGCTCGATCAAGCGAGCTTCGATGAAAACTCGATTCGGTTACGAATGTTCTTGGCCCGAGCCTTGGGCGAGTTCAAAGTTCCTCAAGCCTTGCCCCCCATCCTCCGCGCGGCAACCATCGAGCGCGATCCGGCAGAACTTGATGTGCGGCGGACAGCCCTAGAAGCCATCGGCGTTTATGCGAATAACAACCGCGAAGTATCGCTATCAAAAAATGAAGCTTGCATGAACGCCTTGATCACCGCTTCACGCGAGCGAACCGACCTGGCTGCCGAGCAGCAAGTGAGAGCTGACTTGCGATCGACGGCGGCGTTCGTCTTGGGAGTCATCGGTGGCGACGCTGCGCTCGATCGACTTGTGATCCTGTTGGATGATCCGTACACAAACGCCCGCTACAACGCGGCCACGAGCTTGTGTCGGCATGGCGATGCGCGAGCGATCCCCGTGTTGCTGGAGATGCTGGATCCGGAGAACCAAGAGTCGGCGACCGATGAGGAGCATGAATCCGGACGCGAGTGGAAGCGGCTGCAGGTCATCAACACCGGAATTCGCAGCGCTGCTCAACTGGCAGAGAATGATTCGGTAGATGACTTGGAGCCAGTGCGAATCGCCCTCCAGGCGATTGTCGATTCGGACCTCGCTTCCTTCGGTTCTCGCGTTCGCCACGGCATCCGATTGAATGCCGAGGATTCGTTGCTGGCAATGCAATCGTCTGACAGCAAAGCTGCGACGAAGTGACCGCCGAGAGCTCGTTCGCTTTCGCTGAAAAGCCGCAGGTCCGGTTGTAACGGTTAGGTAAACTTGTGTCTTAACCGCAATTGGCTGTAGTGGTTGTGTGACGGACCAAGAAACGTGCGTCGGCAGACCCTAAAAAAAACTTCAAAGATTCTGGAAAACCGTAAAGCCTTGTCGGAGTTGCTCTTCGTGGCGATAGCCCGGCCTCCAACCAATTTTTTTCGTTTGCGAGATGAGGCTTTATTAGGCAAACTCATTTGTATGGGGTGCATGCGCACACAGGGAACTCGGCGCGAGGGCACCAAGGACGAAATGAACCGGCGGTTACCAACTTGGTCATTCCGGAACCATGGTCACTCAATACACACGGTGAAGTGAGAATGTCGATGAACCTTTCTTTTTGCAAATCTGCGACCGCTGGGCTTTCAGCATGTTTGGCGTTGGCATCGCTCGATGCGACCGCCCTTGGGCAAACGGTGTATCCGGCTTATCGGATTCATTACGAGACGGTGAACGTCGAGCAAACGGTCTATCGACCGGCGTACGAGACGATTTACGAAGAGCAGACTGTCACCAGCCAGCGGCCCGTCTACGAGACGGAAACTCGCGTTCGCCGTTACACGGTTGCCAAACCGGTTAGCGAAACGTCGACGCAGATGAAACGCTATACCGTTCGCAAGCAGGTCTTGGAGACGGAAACGCGGACTCAGGAACGTCTGGTCCGACGTCCCGTCACCGAACAAGTGATGCAGAATCGTAGCCACGTCGTGTACGATCCCGTAACGACGATGCAAACGCAATACGTCGACCAGGGTTCGTTCGTCGACAACTACGTTCTGACTTCTGGCGTGTCACGCAATCGTTTGCAGTGGTTGCAAGGTGGTTATGTACAAGATCCAGCGACCGGCACGATGGTCTACCAGCGAGCCGGCTTCCACTGGGTGCCGACCGCCCCTCCGGCAACTTACCAGGTGCAGCGTCAATACGTTCCAAACATCGTGGCTCAGGAAGTAGCACAAACGACTTACCAACAGCGCGTCGTCAACGAGCAGATTCCGGTCAACGTCACGCGCTACGTTGACGAAGTTGTCCAAGAGCCGATTCAAGTGCAAGTTAGCAAAGTCGTCGATGAAGTCGTGGAGCAACCGGTGCAGGTGACGACGCAACGAATCGAGTATGAAGAAAAGGAAGAGCCGGTTCAAGTTCGTGTTCAGAAGTGGGTTACCGACACGCAAACCGTGCAAGTTCCTCGGACTGTGATGAAGTGGATTCAGGAAACTCAGGTGGTGCCGCGGACGGTCGTCAGGCGAGTTCCCATCAATACTTGTTCGCCTTGCACGATCTACAATCCTGCGACCGTGACTTACTATGCTCCGGCAACCGCCTTGCCGAGCGTCGTCACGACGCCGGCAGCTCCCCTGACGGTGAACCGCGTCGAAGCGAAGGCTCCTGCGGCTCCCGCTGCTGCAGCTCCCGCCGCTCCCGCCGCTCCCCCCGCTGCAGCTCCGAAAGCAGAGGGTGAGGCCAAGGCGACTGAAGACGAGAAGGCGGCTCCCAATGACGCCACACCGACCGGCGAACCGGAGTTGGAACCCGGTACAGCTCGGATCGTCCCGATTCCCGACGTGGGTCGCGGTCGTCGAGATGCGGACGCGGTAAATGACTATATCGCCGACAGCAGCGACAACTCTACCGCCTAACTCCATGCGGCCTTCTTGATTACGTTAACGCGAGTTTCGGCTCGCGTTTTTTTATGTCCGCAAGTCTGGACGTTCGGGCCAACTTGTTCGGGCCAACTGATTGACACAGGCAACTTGGATCGCAACACTGACAGGCGTCGTTCGGTGTTCGCCGTACCCGTTTCTGCCGTGGTCGGGCCGCCCTCATGTCTTCCGTCATCTACAGTGAAAGTCCTGCGTTGCAAGGCAAGCGAGTCGCGTTCGTTGGCAAGTTAGGTGGCGTCACGCGCCGCGAAGCTCAGCAACTTGTGCGCGATCAGGGCGGCGTGCCCGTCGCCAAGTGCTCGGCCGATGTCGACTTGATCGTCATCGGTGCCGACGAGTTGCCGCTGGCCGAAGATGGCGAACTGCTTGATGCCGATATTCGTGATGCCGCGGGCGACGGACGATTGGAGATCATTTCCGAGACTCAGCTCTGGCAGCGGCTCGGAATTGTCGAGGCCGAGCAACACGTACGTCGCCTGTACACGCCAGCCATGCTCGCCGATCTGCTTGGTGTGACGGTATCGATCGTCCGACGCTGGCATCGGCGAGGCCTGATTGTTCCCGCTCGCGAAGTCCATCGGCTGCCCTATTTCGACTTTCAAGAGATCGCGACGGCTCAACGACTGGCCCAGTTATTGGCCGCCGGAGCATCGCCTGCCGCGATCGAAACAAAGCTCGCCGCGCTGTCGCGTTATGTTCCGGATGTCGATCGTCCGATGGCTCAGTTGTCGGTCATTGTCGAAGGGAAGCAGATCTTGCTTCGCCAGGGAGAAGGGCTCGTCGAACCAGGCGGACAACTTCGCATCGACTTCGATGCACTGGAAGCATACACTTCCGAGCTGTTGCCAGAGTCCGATGAATTGCCGTCACGTGCCACACTGTCGCTGGCGAATCACCTTGCGGAGTTGTCAGAACCGACGACGCCTAAAGAGATGGTTGAAGCTGCGATCGCCTACGAAGACGAAGGCGAATTAGAAGCGGCGGTCGAAATGTATCGCGCGGCGTTAACCGCCGGTGGAGCACAAGCCGAAGTCTGTTTTCATCTGGCCGAGTTGCTGTACATGCTCGGCGATATCTCTGCGGCGCGAGA
Organism: Planctomycetota bacterium; assembly: GCA_963204995.1. Taxonomy (GTDB): domain Bacteria; phylum Planctomycetota; class Planctomycetia; order Pirellulales; family Pirellulaceae. Next base: position 19,505 of record CAUJKL010000093.1, read on the forward strand.
GCGCTATTTCATGGCGATCGAATTAGACGAGAACTTTGTCGAGGCCCGCGCCAATCTCGGCTGTGTGTTGGCGGAAACCGGCGAGTTAGAATTGGCGGTGGCTGCGTTCCAGGGCACGTTGGCGCATCATCGAGATTATCCCGATGTGCATTACCATTTAGCCCGGACGCTCGACGAACTTGAGCGAGCAGAGGAAGCTGATTCCCACTGGCACGAGTTCCTCAAGTTGGCACCGGACAGTCCTTGGGCCGATGAAGCACGCGACCGGTTGCAGTAGTTCGAAGTGCGACGAGTCGCCGATGCAACGCGAGCGAGGGTCGTAACGATGTGGATCGAGTACAAGATCGTCGATGGCGTGGTGTCAACCCGCCGCGAGACGATTAGCAGCAAGGCTTCTCGGGGCTGGGGAGCTTCATGAATAGTACGGTCCACTCGGCAGTTTGAAGTTGCGCCCAGCGGTATGTTTCTAAGACGGTCACCCAATACTGATTAAAGCCCGTTGACTCGGGAAGGGAAACCGACGCGGACCAACCTCGATCAGGCGTGGCCGGCCGGTTCGTGGGTATTAGCGAAGGAGTGATAATTGGAGTTTGTGGGCCGGATGCGACGCGCAGGAAGGTAATCATCCAGCCATACTTTGGAGCCTGAAAGAGACTCCACGGCTTACTCACGTCCTTGGCGAACGAATACCATGCCAGTGGGTTATGAACATCGGCGATGATAATGGAGGCCGAAGTCATGCTTCGCGTTCTCGCGTTCGTCGCGCGTACTTGAGAGCTACTGGTCGATGGCAAAGGTAGTGTGAACGGTGTACAGATCGTATCAGTCGACGCCGCCAAACCGGTAGGCTCCGAGCATTCACACAGCATGCTGTCACATCCCTTTGTGTTCTGCCATTCACCGAACGGAGTTAACTCCCACTTGCAACTCCCACAACCGCTCGATGAGGAACTGGATGAGGAACTGGACGAGTTCGAAGTTGAGGATGAACTCGACGAACTGGAACTGCTCATGTGAAATCCCCTTACGAATATTTGACTAAATGGCCGAACACGACTACGTAGACTCTGCCCCAACGACGTGTAGACTAGCCAGCCAGATTTCGGATTGCAAGCTAATTCTGGAGTCGGCGGGCATGGAGAGTTTGCACGACGCGAAAACCTGCCGTCTCGGTGCGCGCGGTGGGCGGAATTTTCACGGACGCTTCGGAAGTAAGGTTGGCGGAAAGAGTATGGCTCGATCCTCCCCGCAAACAAATCTGCATGGCGTTTTCAGTCATCGTAATGGTGAATTCGTTTACGTTTCCGTACATGTCAAAGAATCCGAACGGGTTGGGTAAGAGAGTGGCCACAGGTTTCAGCAGCCCGTTGGTCTGGAGCCGACTCCAGCCATAGTGCTTTGCAAGTTGTGGGTCGCCCCCGAAAAAGCAAGGCGTCGTACTCTTGGCTCGGCAGGCGCACTCCCATTCTGCATCCGTTGGCAGGCGATACCCGCGGCGTGACAAATAGTCGGGATGGGGTTCGTATTGACCTGCCTGTAGACTGGCGTTCGCGTAGCACCACTCGCTTTCCGGAATACGCTCGAGACCGTTCAAATAGGTACAGTAACCAAGGGCCTCCGGGAGAAGCATGCCGGAGGCAGGCACGTCGTCGCTGGGCGTCGCAGCGCCAACACCTTCAACGTGGTCGGCATGGTACTTCCGAAATTGTTCCAGCGTGACCTCTGTAGCTGACATCGCGAAACGATCGGCCATTGCTCCGGCGCCAGGATCGTCTCGGTCCGGCGCGAGTACGATCATCGTTAGTCCAGCGCTGTTAACGTACCAGTTTCGATCGGCGTCGAAGCCCTGGCGAATCAGCTCTTCCCGCGTTTTGTGAAGGCCTTCCGGGTCGAGTTGCCCGAACAACTGCTCGGCGATGGAATGGATGGCAGCGTCGGGTTCTTGCCGATAGGCGGTTTGCACTAAGGTTCGCAAAGCATCGCGAGTGTTCTGCGGAAGCGGTTCGGCCAGATGAAAATAGGCGGCTGCCAGGGCGACGAACCGGACATCCTCGGGAGCTGATGTTGCAATGAGCGGTATCAAGAGCGCGAGATCGATCCTGTCAGGCGTTGCCGCGTGTAACAGTCGCGTTCGGGGGCAAGGATCCTCGGCGAGTTTGGCTTGTCTCAAAAACGGCTGCGAGTCGCCGAGTTCGAAAAGCGAGAGGATCACGTTGGCCTGCATCGTCGCTCGAACGTCTGCGTCAATTTCTGAGTTGTCGGAAGCCGAAAGCTGTTGCTGCTGCTGTCGAACAGCCGCCAACGCGGTGTCGTCCCTCTTTAGCAACTCGAGGATGGCGCGATACCGCGGGCCATTGGAATTGGGGAGCCGCTTGGCCAGCACGTGCGCACCCTCTCTGCTCAGACGATACAACGCCGCAGCACCGATGCGAGCCGATTCGAGCGATTCAATGCGGTCGAACTGGTCCGTCAATTCCTGTTGGAGATGATTGGCCACGGGCCGCAAGGCGTCGATCCAGATCGCCGCGTCTGTCGCTGGCTCGTGCAAGATCGTGCCCACCACTTCCTCGGCAATCCCTTGCCAAAGATCGTCCGAGTCGTCGTAAGCCGCGAGTGCAGCGGCGACTCGGAGTCGCTGACGTGGTAAAAGTGATTTGTCCGATAATTTCGGACTGAGAACTTGACCCAGCTCGTGTGAGTACGGGCGTAGCGAATCACGAATGACGAGAAACTCTTGTGGTGGCAACTGCTCACTCACAAGTCGATCGGTGAGCCAGCCGACGTACTCGTTCGTGGCTGGAAGTGAGGCAATTGCCGCGCGGACTTGCTTCCGCTCGGACGGTGATTCGTCTGCCATTACTGTACGGAGGAGCGGGTTGACCCATTCGCGATAAGCTGCCATTTCGCGGACGACGTTCGGGACGTCTTCGATACCGACATTGGCGAGCTTGCTCAGAAGAACTTCTGCTTCATTCGCTCGCCGTTTCCGATCTGCTTGTCGAAAGATGACCGACGAGATCATCGCACCGATCAACAGTATCGCGGTCACGATGGCGGTCTGACGTAGCAATCGGCGGCTCGCGGCTTGCATCATCCGGCGCTGAGGCCGTGTCCATTCACGTTGATGAGTCAGCACTCGCAGCCAAATCCATTCGAATAACGAAGGCAGCGATCGTTTTGAGGGCCGACTATTCCACAATTCAGCTTGCTCTTGCAACAACAAGCGGGCACGTCCACTTCGCGTCTCGCGCAGTTGGCACTCCAGCCACTCTCGGATCGAGGGAACGAGAAAGTCGTGAGTCAGTTGATAGACCGGTTCCGAAACCGATGTGTGTGTCGAAGTGCTGTCGGTGGTTGCGTTGCGAGTATCGTCGTCGGCCGATCGTGCGGGGGTCAGCAACCGCAGTTCGACGTCCAGCAGATGCATCAACTCATCGAAGTCTTTCGGTCGCGAGGCGTAGTTCGAGGCCTCCAGCAACTCGGATCGAGTGCGGACGTTATCTTTGATCTGACCGGCTTGCGGTAGCAACGCGGCGAGGACACTGCGGGCAGCCTGCTCATGCACACGCCTCGCCGCACGAGCTCGCGAACCGAAACTGTTTTCGAGGAACGCGACTCCAACGCCTTGGGTTCCGCCCATCTCCTCCAGGGTGGCCAGTGTCCATTCGCGATCTTTGACCATTTCTACAAAGACCGCCAAGCGAACTGGATATAAGCGGTTGTTCTCCGCGAGATCTTCCGTGGCCTGCGAAATAAAGGCGGCGTGCGCGAAGGTCTGCTCGGCTGGGTTACTCGGCAAGCGCTTGTATGCAATGCCGAGCTCGCGGAGTACGCGTTGAGCGTGATCCGGATCGAACGAGTCGACCAGCATGGCATTCGTGCCGTCGACAATGCCCAGTTCCAGCTGTCGCATGAATCGACTGACCGGCAACCAAAAGTCATCACGGACCATCAACACGCACTGCACGTTCCCGCCATCACACTGAAGGAGCGCTCGGACGAGTTCCGCATCGGCACCCGTTTGCCACTGATGCAACCACTGCTCGAACTGGTCCATTACAATGACGATCTTGTGACCGGATCGCAACTCGGATTGCTGACGCAGTTCGCGCAGCGAGTCTGCGAGATCGAGATCGTGCGCGAGCCCTTTGAATTTGCGCCGCAGCAGATGCAAGATTCTTGCTTCCGTGGCATGCGACGTGGCGTCGACATATAACGCGCTAATATCCGAATTCAGCCGAGGCAGAACGCCCGCCTTGATCAACGACGACTTACCGCAACCGGACGGACCGTAAAGCAAACCAACCTTGAAGGTTTCGTCTGGCTCGCGTTCTTCAATACAGTTCTTCCAAAACCGAATGGGTGTCGGTAAGCCCTCGCGATCGCGTGGCCCTGGGATCAATCGCAAGAAGAAGTCGCGATCCTCTTGCGTGAACGAGCGGAGACCGCGCGGTATCACTGGCGCATCGGGCGGTTCGATATGACCGCCGCGACGCCGCAGCGATGAACCTGACCCACCGGTCGTAAACCGAATCCAATCCGTCAATTCCTCGGCCAGGTCCGCAGCGGTTCGGTAACGGCCAGACATCTGTTGGCACAAGCACCGCAGACAGATTCGCTCAAGTTCGCCAGGAATCGTTGAATCGATCTGGCGGGGCGCGGTTGGCTCGGTGTAAAGAATCTTCTGGAACACTTCCTGAGCCGATGATCCAGTGAACGGAAGTCGCCCCGTCAGGATGCGATAGAACACGACGCCTAGTGCCCACAAATCCGTGCGGCCGTCGATGCGATGATTCTCGCTGCGAACTAGCTCGGGCGACATGTAATGTGTCGTTCCAGCCACGTCTACTGAGACGGCGGCTTGTTCCCGGTGGCGGACGGCTAAACCGAAGTCTGCGATATGCGGCCGGTCGTCCGTATCGAGAAGAATATTCTGCGGCTTGATATCGCGGTGGACGAAGCCCTGTTCGTGAGCATGTGCGAGAGCCTCTGCGATCTCGGCGACGAGCTGCGCGGCGGCCAGCGACGAGAGCGACTCGTGCTCAAGCAGATGGGCCAGCGAGCGTCCGCGAATGTATTCGAGCACGATGAACGGAGTCGTTCCTTCGACACCGACGTCGAACACAGCCACGATGCCGGGATGTTGGAGCCGGGCGGCGGTCCGAGCTTCTTCCACGAACGCGCGTAGCTGTGCTTCGTCTTGAAAGCGGTCGCGCCGGGGCAGCTTTAACGCGATCTGCCGATCGAGTTGCTCGTCGTGAGCCAGCAAGACATCGGCAAATCCTCCGCGACCGAGTCGTCCGCGTACGGCATATCGACCCAGACGAATCGGCAGCGACTGCTCGGAAATCTCATCTCCGTTCGTCGAGTCGCGGGAATAGCCCTGCGTCGTATCGAGAATTTCGTCTGAGTCGTTGGGGGAAGGAGAAGTCATGGCTCGAAAAACATCCAATTGAGATTGCGCGACGGCTCGATCATAATATCAATTCCCGACGCGGCTTGCTTCAGACGCGACCGGGATTTTAGGGCCGTTACTCCGCAAGGTTTCTCGCGATTGATCTCGTGGCCGTACAAGTGGCGCAGTTACCGGAACGTACATCGCTTTCATCGGCAATCGATGCCTTGTGTGTCATTGGTCATCCGAGTCGACTGGGCGGCGCGGACACCGAACTCGACCACCAAATTCACTGCTGGCAGGCAATGGGCGTCGAAGTTCACATCTGCCACACGGGTCCCCTCGATAACAATGCCCGAGCCATGCAGATGGCACAGCGTGGTTGCGTCTATCACGACTCTTGCGATTGGAAGTCGCTCGAGGGGTTGCACTGCATCTCGTTCTGCAATGGCGAGTTTCTTCAGCAGCTTCCCGAGATTCGCCGCTACGCCCGCACGACTTCGTTCGTGAACTGTATGACGTGGAATTTCGATCGTGAACTGGAGATGCAAGAGCGAGGTTTGATCGACTTTCATCTTTACCAGACCGAGCATGCATTCGAGCGAGTGAGCGCCAAGCTGAAGACGCTGGGCACCTATCGGCCGCTGCGTTTTATTCCCTATTTCCACACGGCAGACTTCCCCTATCACGACAGCAGACCAGACGACAAGTTTCGTTTCGGCAGAATCTCACGAGGCGATGCCGACAAGTTCGGCAACCGCCAGTTGTGGATCTACGAAACGATGACGGCACCGGTCTTAAAAGAAGGATTGATCGTCGGCTGGGACGACCGAGCGAGAAAGCGTTTCGGTCGCGAGCCGGATTCGTATATCCGCACCGCGCCGGAAGGAAGCATCTCGCAACAGGACTTTTATCGGTACTGCGAAGCGATCATCATGACGACCGAGACCTTCGAGAACTTGCCGCGGGTCGGATTCGAGGCGATGGCCTCGGGTTCGATACTGATCGTCGATAATCGCGGAGGTTGGCAGTTGCAGGTCGAAGACGGTGTGACAGGTTGGCTATGTAGAGACGATCGTGAATTCGTATACAAGGCATCGCGATGTGCGTTTGAAGCAGAAGAGCGAAGCGAAATGCGGCGGAAGGCGCGGGACCGACTGGCTGACAATTGGGGGCTCGCGCAGTCCGCACATTCTTGGGAAGCGATCTTCGAGGCGTGGCGAAGGCATGCGGTTTAGGTGTTCCATCTCCCGTTCTACAACACCATGTTCACGGCCGGTGGCTGTGGCGGAGTCTTCGACGCCACGGCTGATTGGAGTTCATGGTAGGCCGGGGCTTCGCGGACTCAGCCCCAGCCACCTCGTTTCATGAAGTTATTTCCTGGACGATCCTTATGGATGGTTTCGTTACACTTGCCGCTGATGACTCGTATCTTCAGCGAGCCGTCATGCTCGCGATTTCCGCGAAGCGATTTAACTATCCAACGACGTTGCTCTATAAAGACGTCGATCCCTTGCGCTACGGCAGCCACTTCTTCAAGACCATTGACGTCCGCATGTCGCATCTTGACGGACAGGAGCCACGTTCAGACGCCAGTATTCATCAACTGAAACGACACACCTATCTTCACACCGTTGAATTCGAACGCTGTGCGTTTTGTGATGCTGATTCGCTAGTGATCAAGGAACCATCCTCGATCTTCGAACTCGCCGATCCGGTGCATACTCCGGGCGCGAAGATGATTACGGAGGATATGCGATGGGGAGTCCCACCGTTCGTGGAATCGACCGTGGGGCTGGCTCGCCAGCTAGGAATCGATACTCCGCTTCAGACACTAAACGGTGGGTTTTTAGTCTGGCGTCGCGGAAATGCGGCCAGCGAATGGTTCCACGATTTTGGCCGCTGGTTCAAGGTGCTCGGTGATCTCTTTCGTACTCACGGATCGTACGGTGTGCGGGATGAATTGTGTATGGCATTCGCTTTCGCGAAGCAGGGAATTCATTTGCCGAAGTCCGATTCGTCGATTGGGATTTGGGACGCCTCGAACATCAACTTGGATATCGAGCGGCAGGTCTTCGAATGCTTGAAAGGATACTACTGGGAAGGGCATCTGTTTCGGCCATGCATTGCGCACTTTGGTGGACGTCGAATCGATCGGAGGTATCGTGATTGTGCGGCGTACTTGAGCCGTCGCTCTGCGATTGACCTGCCGCTATTTCAGGCACCGGTACAAAGTGAATCGCGACGATTGCGCGATCGAGCGACCTGGAGTTCGTTTTCGGTGAGTCAAGCGGAGTGTGAGCGGCTTGCTGATTTCGTTCAACAGAACAAGATCAAGTCCGTCCTTGAGTTTGGCCCAGGTGCATCGACGTGGTACTTTGCGGATGCAGGTTGCGAGGTCGTCTCGCTCGAATATGACGAGAAGTGGTTTCAACGCTGCCAGCACGCCTTTCGCGATGTGCCAAATGTTCGCATCCTCAGGTTTACGAACTCGTCTCCGATCCGCGTTCCGCAACTCGTCAATCGTACGTTCGATTTCGCGTTCGTCGACTCGCCAGTTGGCAGCTTGTACAAAGAGCGATCTCGTTTCAACTCGTGCGAATTCGCTGCGGAACGAACCAACCAATGGATGCTGCACGATGCGCAGCGCGTAGGTGAACGCCAGACGCTTGAAGAGTTTGAAGCAAGAGGCTGGCGCGTGGAACCGGTGCCCGTTTCACCAAAGCTGAGCCTAGTCCGACGCGGCACCGCTTCTACCGCGCCGCGTCAGCGACTGCCGCGCCCACGAATTGCCCACGGCTCGCGGCGACACTACGACTTCTCACATTGGTGTGGCCTGCCGAAAGTCTCGTGTCAGTGCATCACCTACGGCCGCCCAGCCCTGTTGAATGAAGCCGTCGAGTCGTTTCTGCGTCAGGATTATCCCGGTCCCAAAGAACTGGTCATTCTGAATGATCATCCTGAAATCTTGTTAGACGAGTTTGCAAGCGTAGAGGTTAAAGTCATCAACGTCGGCAGCCGATTCCGCACGATTGGCGAGAAACGGAATGCTTGCTGTGGGTTGTGTACGGGCGACATCATTTGTCCGTGGGATGATGACGATATCTCCCTGCCGTGGCGAATCTCTTTCACCCTGGAACAAATGGTAAATCACCATTACTTCAAACCGGATCGGTTGTGGTACTGGGGGAACGGGCGTCTTGTCGAGAAGCAGGCCGTTGCCCATGCGATGGGGGCGTGGAGCAAGAGCCTGTTTGATGAAGTGGGCGGATATCCGCACCTTCAAAGTGGACAAGACCAAGCCATCGAAGAGCTGTTCAAGTCGAGTTCGAAACGCGATGTCCGACCGGTACAGCCCAGAGACATCTTTTATCTGTACCGTTTCCCAGGGACGGGCAGTTATCACCTATCCGCCCACGGTTTCGGCAGCGGCTTCGACCAAGCCGAGGCATTCGTCCGACAGAATGTGAAAGCCGGGCGGTATCGAATCGAACCGTCTTGGAAACAAGATTACGTGACGATGGCGGCACTCGCGATTGCTCAGGCTAGTCCTTAGGCAGCGAATCCCCGTACAAAGCGAGTTCCGGCCGCTCGACTCGTTCATACTCAGCATACGCGATGCTGATGGAGATCGAATGGTCGCCAGCATTGAAGTTAATCACCGTTTCATCGCGGAGCCGCTCATCGCAATAGGTTTTCAGACCGAAGAGTGAGCCGAAGGGCGGAATCGAGCCGGGCTTCAGGCCGGTCATTTCAAGCACTTCCTCGTGACTGGCAAATCGCATGCTCCGAGCTTTGAGCTGTTTGCGAGTGCGCTTACTGTCGAGCTTGCGATCCGCTGGCAGCACGAACATGACGAACGACGCGTCCACCTTGCAAATCAAAGCCTTTGCACCACTTGCCAGAGAGGTTCCCCGCACTTGAGCGGCTTCTTCGCTCGTAAAGACCGGTGCATGATGTGTCACGTCGAAACGAGCGTTGTTTTCTCGGAGCAAAGCGTCCAATCGATCGAATACGGTCGTCATCTTTTCAACCCGCGCCTGTGACGGAAGCAAGTAAACCGGCAACGAATTAGTTGCCTTCGTCGGTCGGTGCCCAAAGAGGCCGCAGCAAGTAGGCCAAATCTAACAGTTGTAGCGGTTTTGTCGACGGCGAAGCTTGGTTACATACCTTGAAATCCAGCTGGCACACCGTATGCTGATACAGTGCATAGAAACTCGCTACATCGCTGTGCCACGACAGAGGCGTGGACGATTGGAACGTACTTCCGGCAAAGTTGCTCACACGGCAAATAGCTCGCCCCTTTGTTTCTATTGGGGTTTGCTCAATACGATGAAGACTTACCTGTTTTTCCGGCAGCTTGTGCGATTCATCAAGCGAAACTCCACAACTGTCGGCACAGAGACGCTATGAGCGAATTTCTCTTTCAATACTATCCGGTCCACCCGACGACTTGGGTTTACTTGTCGTCGCTGTTGATGATTGGCGTGTACTTCAAGTTCAGCCGGTTTTGGAGCGTTCGCAATGTCGATCTAATCCTCTTGATCTTGTTGGCACCGGGTCTCTTAATGGTTCACTTCGGCGAACTAAGAGCGTGGCGCGAGCAAAACAGCGCCACGGTCTCAGCCACGGTTGACCAGGCGGAGGTGGCGGAGCGTTTGGGCGATGCTAGTCCGCTTTCGGCTGACGAATTCGCGAAGGCAGACGATGATACAACGGGAAGCGTCGGAGCGCCTGCTGTGCGGTCGAGCGCGATGGCAGGTCTTGATTCTGAACGGGGGAACCTGGCAGCACTCGATGCCAATCCTGTTTCCAATCCTTTGGCGACGGAAGATGGGGGTGAGTCAGCCGAGCCTGGTCCAGAGTTGCAAGTCGCGTCGCTATCTGGCAAGTCGGTCATGCTGATCGGGTACATTTGGCTGTTGAGCGTGCTGGGAATCTTTCTCGTCCGCTTGTTGCTCGATCCGACGATGGTCCGTCGGCCGTTGCTCGAACCGAATCTTTCGACAGGTGGTCTGGCTTTCATCGGCTGTTCGCTGCTTATCTTTCTGATGGCCAATGTTATCAACAGTCCAGTGGCGGAGGTCGATACCGCCGGGGCGCGAAGCGCAGACCAATTGCTTTCCGGCGTTGCGGACGCCGATCTAACTAAGTATTTGCAAAGGCACGGACCTGGTAACGCGATCTTGCATTCGATTCCGAGTTTTGTCGCGACGCCCCTTTATTGGCGCGCCGCCCAACCATCGAATGCCAGATACATTCGCATCGCCAAGACGATGGCGATCATGTCGCATCTGGCGATCGTCGTCGGCATCGTGGCTATCGGCTATCAGCATTTCAGTAGTATGAAGACCGGAATCGGCGTGGCGACGCTGTATTTGATGTTGCCTTACACGTCGATCATGACCGGCGAGGTCGATCACGTTTTGCCCGCAGCACTTTTGGTCTGGGCGATCCTCTGCTATCGTCGGCCACTGGCCGCAGGCAGCTTCATTGGACTGGCGATTGGTGTCGCCTACTATCCCCTTTTCCTGCTCCCGCTCTGGATCAGCTTCTATTGGCTGCGAGGATTGATGCGGTTCATCGCGGGCACCTTAGCGACCATCGGGGTATCGGTACTATCGCTGTTGTTGGTTTCGGATGGCCTCCCGGACTTCTTGGGGAATGTTCAGACGATGTTCGGCATCTGGTGGCCGAAGAAGTTCGATTTATTGGGCATCTGGGCGCTCGGCTGGGATCCAACGTACCGCTTCCCAATTATTGCTGCGTTTGTGGCGATCAGCGTCGGATTCGCACTCTGGCCGGCGCAGAAGAATTTGGGGACACTGCTAAGCTGCTCGGCGGCCGTCATGGTAGGCACGCAGTTTTGGCACGGTTATGGTGGCGGAACTTATATGGCGTGGTTCCTGCCGCTGACCCTGCTGACGATTTTCCGGCCCAATCTGGAAGATCGCATCGCGCTGAGCGTTCTAGGCGAGGGTTGGTTCCGGCGTCGTGGCCCTCAGCTGAGCCGCATCGATCGTGCTGCCTTTACGGTGCTGCGCTAGTTCGCTACAGCGGTTGTAGTGGAATGCTTCGCGTCAGCTCTGGTCGCTTCTGCGGCCCGCTCGCTGCCAACCGCTGATCTCCGTAGGAGTTCGGACGCGCGTCGCCAGCCGACTCGAAATATCGTCGCGCTGGCACGGCGAGTGCGTTGCGTGGAGTGGGGCATTGTGGCAGGAGGAGTCTGGCAAATGAAGACACGAAGAATTCAATACCAAAACGGCAGGACAGAGATCGTCCGAGTACTGAGCACGGAAGATTTAATTGCCTGGTCCGGCGATGATCCGTTGGCGTATGAGAAGAGCATTGTGTGGCTTGAAGATATTACAAAGCTGGGTTACGTGCGGGTCGTCCGCGTGTGCTGTGCGAAAAGCCGTCGTGGGCCGCTTAGGTTGAACAGCGGCGAACGAGTCGTTGGGTACGCGAAGCTCATGCCCGATGCTCCGCGAGACACGAAGACGCAACGGTTCGCACGACGTCTGTTCTATTTGAAGAACGCGGATCGGGCAGACGCGAAAGAAAACGCGATTCCTGCGACCGCAGTTGACCCACGATCCATCCTACCCGGAATCGCTGGAGCGACACCTGGATAACGGCGCTCTGTCGCTAGCTGCCGTTGTCCTCAAGCCCATACCGACCGCGATACGATTCGACCGGGTACTTCTCCTCGTTCTTTCGCATCTTCGCTCGTAGGACTTCCGTCAGATCGACATCCAGCTCATTCGCCAACGCCAACGCATAGCAGACGACATCTGCCAGTTCCTCGCTGACGGCGTGAAGCCGCTCGGCGTCGTGGCGCAGCGTGCGCGAGTTCTCGACCGTCAACCACTGGAAGTGTTCCATGAGCTCCGCTGCTTCGATGCTCAGCGCCATGCTGAGATTCTTTGGTGCATGGAATTGCTGCCAATCGCGATCATCGACAAAGCGGCGAACCATGGCACGAAGCTGCCCAACGGTGGTAATACGATCAGTCACGGTGACCTCTGTCTTGGATAGTGATAACGAATCAGATGTAAGACTTCGCAGTCTAGCCGCTCATATCCTCAACATCTACTAGCGACGATGCTGCTCGTCCGGATTACACCGGTGAAAACGTTCGTGCGTGAGCAACTCTTGAAATCATTGCGTGGCTACATAATTCGGCGAGGTGGTCCGCCGCCTTGCCTCAACATTGCGACCTATACTTCCTATGGATCGGAATTCTTACACACGAATTCTTACACAGTGGGGGCAGACCATGATTGTGTATGAAGACAGGAATCGGATTGGGCATGATGCCGCACAAGACGCTTTCGACAGACTTGTTTCGGCCGCTGCACCGGCGTCGGCCATCGAACGTGCCTCGTATCTCTACGGTATGCAGACGTTTTGTCGACAGCAGTTGAAACGCGAGCTAACGTCCGCGATGGACGCACTCGAAAGCAGCGGGTTCACCGACGACGTCCGCCAACTCAATCAGCTTGTTCCGCACGTGTGATGCCGTCGACACTTTAACCGACTGCAACGCATAATTTCCTCGCACGTCGACACCATGACGAGTGAGTCGCAGGCCGTTATGATAGTTCGATGCAAATCGATCTACAAATCTCGGCTCAGGCGTTGTTGCCCGCAACGCATCGCATCTTTCAACTTGCCGCGGAGAAGTCCGCAGCGCTCGACCGTTCTTGGGACACCAAGCTCGGCACGCCCGTCTTTACCGTCGAAGGAAAGTATTCGAGTCGCGGTTGGACTGAGTGGACGCAAGGTTTTCAATATGGTTGCTTGATCCTGGCGGGTGACGCCCTCGACGATCGAGATCTAATCGAACTCGGCCGCCAGCGGACGATCGAGCGGATGCTGCCGCATGTCACGCACATCGGCGTCCATGACCACGGCTTCAATAATCTGTCGACGTACGGCAATCTCCTGCGATTGATGAATGAAGAGCGGATCGCGGAAGACGCTTGGCAGCGAACTGCCTATGAAAACGCCATCGCCGCATCGGGAGCCGTACAAGCCGCTCGTTGGTCGCCTACGAGTTGCGGCCTTGGTTACATCTATTCTTTCAACGGCCCGCATTCGTTGTTTGTCGACACCATGCGAACAACTCGCATCCTCGGCGTGGCGCATCAACTTGGTCACGTGTTAATGGGGGAGAATGACGCCAAGATCAACCTCCTCGGGCGATCAATCCAGCATGGGTTGGCCACGTCGAAATACATCGTCTTTCACGGCGACTCAGCTCACACCTACGACGTCCGCGGTCGCACGGCGCACGAAGGGATGTTCAATCGAAACGACGGCAACTTCCGAGCCCGCTCGACGCAACAAGGCTATTCGCCGTTCTCGACTTGGACGCGGGGCCTGTCCTGGGCGATGCTAGGTTATGCCGAACAGCTTGAGTTCTTGAAGACGTTGCCACCTGCTGATCTCAAGCAGGCCGTCGGACTGGCGAAACGCGAAGTCCTTGACGAGTACCAACGCTGTGCCATCGACACCTGTGATCACTATATCGATGATGTCTCGACACAGGACGGCATCACCTATTGGGACGACGGTGCGCCAACATTGCACCGTCTCGGAGACTGGCGGTCAAAGCCGGCCGACCCATTTAACGAATTCGAGCCCGTCGACGCCTCTGCATCCGCAATCGCGGCACAAGGGCTGATCCGACTCGGCAACTATCTTGGTCCGCGGGCCGGCAAGCGTTACTTGCAGGCGGGATTGTCCGTGGCGAAGACCCTCTTCGATGAACCGTATTTGTCAACGAAGAAATCGCACCAGGGTCTGCTGGTTCACAGCATCTATCACTGGCCGAATCGTTGGGACCACATTCCCAAAGGCCAGAAGATCGCCAATGGCGAAGCGTCGATGTGGGGCGATTATCACTTATTGGAACTGGCGCTCTTGATCAATCGCATGGCCGAGTCGGGCACCTATCCAACGTTCTTCACCGCGAGATAGGGATGCAGCCGGAACGATGCCGCTGACTAACCATCAGATGCGTCCGCCGAAGCTACCGCGAGTCTGTAGTCAAACCGGGAGTCACATGCGATTTCGTATAGACTATGGGTGTCCCTGTTGAGCCTTGCATCACGGATGGGAATCTCGCGGCCCACCACATTGTTCCTGGCGATATACAGTACGGTAACGCAGCAGAAGCTAGAAAGCTGCTGGACGAGTACCAGCTTGATATCAATTCCAGTGCCAACGTTGTGGGCCTTGTGGGAGGTAAAGGTGCCCCGAAGGATCAATTACCTCGCCACCATCGGGGCGGCGAACTGCATAACAAAGAACGGGTAAAGGCTGTAACGGAGCGGCTAAAGAAAGCAGTCGAAAGTGTTGACGATTGGGCACTCGCCCGCGAGTATCTCAAAGCGGAACACTGACGCCATTCGAACCGAAATCCTGAACGGAACGTTCCCGCCGTAGCACTTTAATCGGAGCATAAGATGAACCAGCTCTACCTATACAATCCAGACGTAAACCACTGGGATAGTTACAACTTGGACCCGGACATCTCGGACGAGGTAATTGATCTACATTTCCGAGCGGAGCGAGTAGGACAATCGTGGAAGCGGTATACGCTCAAGGCGTTGACTAACGATGTTGGCAAGACGCCCGATTTCCCAGGGTTGTGCAACTACGGCCAAATCCCAATCGTCAGCCCCCTTGCATGGCAAGTGCTGAAACCCATTATTGGCGAAAGCGTAGAAGCGTTACCAATCGACTCTCCCGTCGGCGAGCTATTCGTGTTGAATGTGCTGGAGCTGGTTGACTGTCTGGACGAAGATCGTTCGGAACTTACACGCAATCATGTCAGCAATCGAGTCAATCGCGTTTACAAACACGCGTTCAAGCATGATTTGATTCGCGACAAGCACATTTTCAAGACACCCTTAAAAAGCGGTGCGGACCTATTTGTTGACGAAGTTTTCCGAGAGACGGTGGCGGCGAACGGACTGCAGGGTCTCAAGTTCGTGCCGTTGGAATTGCTTGAGGAAGTTGAATAGTGAAACGGATCAAAGGTTCCAAACGGATCAAAGGTTCCAGGACTCGTTGATGAACGGATCAAAGGTTCCAGGACTCGTTGATGAGTTTACGACTACGAAGAGGAACTCGATAACTCCGGCTGGCATTTGACGGCGGGCACGTCGATCAATAGCAGCCATGCGGCAGCGAACTGGTCGTCCGTCGGCAGCGATGGGAGGTGGCTGGGGTTGAGGCTCTGCGAAACCCCGGCGCACTGGGACAGATCGTGCGTCGAGCGAAGCATTGCACATCAAATCGCGTCTCGCGTTCCAAGCCGTGGCGTCGCAAAGCCTCCGTCACAGCCATCTAGCCACATCGACCACGAACGAGCTAAGTAGGTCAGGCTGTGCCTGACTTGAACTGCTTGATGCTGAGCTTGCTTCACGGAGA
>CAUJKL010000094.1 GCA_963204995.1 Planctomycetota bacterium
TCGCGGCGGGCTCGGGCAAGAAGGCGGGCGAGTTCTACACGCCGCAGCGGATTTCGGACATCCTCTCGGCCATCGTCACGTTGGACAGCCAGGAGCCAAAGACCGGCCCCCGCAAGCGACTCGACAGTGTGCTGGACTTCGCCTGTGGCTCCGGCTCGCTGCTCTTGAACATTCGCCAACGCATCACGAGAGAAGGGGGACGGATCGGCAAGATCTATGGGCAGGAGAAGAATATCACCACCTATAACCTCGCGCGGATGAACATGCTGCTGCACGGGGTGAAGGACAGCGAGTTCGAGATTTACCACGGCGACACGCTCACCAACGACTGGGACATGCTCCGCGAGACCAACCCGGCGAAGGTGCCGAAGTTTGACGCCGTGGTGGCCAATCCGCCGTTTAGTTACCGCTGGGAACCGAACGAGGCGCTGGGCGACGACGTGCGGTTCAAGAACTACGGGCTGGCCCCGAAGAGCGCGGCCGACTTCGCGTTCCTCTTGCACGGGTTCCACTACGTCAAAGACGATGGCGTGATGGCGATCATCCTGCCCCACGGCGTGCTGTTTCGGGGAGGCGCGGAGGAGCGCATCCGTACCAAGCTGCTTAAGGACGGGCACATCGACACCGTCATTGGACTGCCTGCGAATCTCTTTTACTCGACCGGCATCCCGGTCTGCATCCTCGTGCTCAAGCGGTGCAAGAAGCCGGATGACGTGCTGTTCATCAACGCGGCCGAGGAGTTCGTCAAAGGGAAGCGGCAGAACCAACTGACCGACAAGCACATCGACAAGATCGTCGAGACGTATCAGAAGCGGCCGAAGAATATCGAGCGCTACGCCCGCCGTGTCGGCATGAAGGAGATCGAGGAGAACGGCTTCAACCTGAACATCTCACGCTACGTCAGCACCGCGCAGGCGGAGAAGGAGGTCGTCCTCGCGGAGACGCACGCAGAGCTGGTAGAGATCGAAAAGGCCATCACCAAGTCGAAAGCGGAGCACAACGGGTTTTTGAAAGAGCTTGGCTTGCCGCCACTGCCGTAAAGTTCACGGCTTCAGCCCGCGAACTGGCCCAGAGCGTTGGCTGCATCCTGATCGATGAAGAAAAGATGCAGGACTTGGTCATGGGGAGAATTGCGTTTTGACTGGAAGATTGTCGGTTGGTGTCTCAATCATTCAGCCAGCCGTCCCATGAACCCCTTCCAGTACCGCACGAGCTTCTTGATGAACGCTGGCCGCTGATGCCGGCGCGCATCGGAAATGGCCTGATTGCCGAGTAAAGGGGGAACATCGTAGAGCGGGTTCTAGAATAGCATTGCGGCGACCATTCGAATGACTCAGAATGCATTCAAGGTGAGTCATGAATTCAGACCTTGCAAACCTGCTCTCAGCGATCTTAACCGGGATGGGCTTGACGATACTGTTCGTCTGGCCTGAGCACGGACCGACGGCCTGGGTAAGGGATCATGCAATTCGCCCAATCTTGCCTACCGCGTGCCGCGGCGTTCTCGATTGTTATGTATGTTTCGGTTTCTGGGCAGGCTTGCTTGTCGGCGCGATATGGTGGTGGCAGACCCGACATTTCTGGTGCTGGTCAAATGGATTCATGGTCTCTGCCTCGCTTTGGATTTGTTTGCGCGTGATCTCAAATAGCGAGAAGGTGGTAAATGAGCAAGAAAGTGGATCGAGCGAATCAAACGAAGAAGGCGTTGAGTGAACGGAGGCTAACGCTAATTCGCGAACGCGAGTCGATGGCAAGGAACAAGCAGACAAGCAGAGACTGTGGAAACTGCAACGGGCGTCGCATCAACTCATAAGCAACAATCGACTGCTCATATAAATTTTTGGGATTCTTTCGAATCGCGTTGACTTTGCAGGACAGATTGTGATAATCGCCAAGAGGTGTGCCTAGCATGGGGGCCGCCTCTTGTGTGATTCCGTTGATTATCTCTCCGCTTCACGGAACAGGAGTGGCTTCTCATGTCACCTGCGTATCTCCCTGCGCACCTTCTGGCTTCTACCCCGTGCAATGACTGCCCTTCGGATACCGAGTCTCTCGCCCAGAGTGCCTGTGCGGCAGCCTCGACGACCGAACATTCTGTGGTGTTGAGTTCCGGCAGGTTCGTGTTCAATTTGCCACTTCTGTCGATCGGCTCGCTCGGCGGAATGGCTTGGGCGTTTAATCTCAAGTATTTATCCAACTCGCAAAGCAGCGGCCTGCTGGGCCCTGGCTTCAATTACTCGCCCAATTTGCATTTGGAGGAAGTAGTTGGGGGCATTGATCTGTGGACGGGCGAATTCACCAACGAGCGTTTTGAGGAAGTGGCTCCCGGCGTGTACGCACCGGCAGCGGACAATAATTCTCAGGCGACTCTGATAATAATGGGCAGCGGTTCAGCCGAGCGATTCGTGCTCACTTCCAATAAAGGAGTTGTGACGATCTTCTACGGATTCGACGGCGCGATCGATACTCCGGGCCGTGTGGAATCCATCACTGATCGCTTCGGCAATCATCAGTCCTATGACTGGATTCGCACCGGAACCGTTGATCAATTGGCCAGCGTTACGGATGCCTATGGTCGCACTGTCGAGTACCGTTACTACGGCTCCGAACAGGGATATTTGCTGCGAGAAATCGAGGATTTTCTCGGCCGGAAGCTGAATTTCCAATATGACGAACAAGAACATCTGGTAGCGGTTGTCACGCCGTCCATCGATCGCGCTGCCGAAGGCAACACCTTTCCTGGTGGGACCGCTTATGTGTTCGAATACGATGTTGATAACATTCGTCCCGAACGGCGCGATGACCTGATTCGGATTTGGTATCCGAACCAGACGCTGCCCCACTTGGATACCCAAACTCGAACCGTCGATGTCGACGAAGTCTATCAAAACGCAACGCCGCGCTATGTCGTCGAGTATGGACAAGACCCAACCGATAGCGACTTCTGGGGGCGCGTGCTCTATGAGACCGTCGGCAATCCCGCGGGCGGCGTGGGTGGAACTTACAGCTTTCTGTATTCCACGAATCCCACGGAACTGCCGACCAACATCCTCGATCCCGATGACCCCGTCGTGTTCCGCTGCATTGTTACTGATCGCAATGGGAACCAGTCGATTCACGACTTCAACGCGGCGCAAATGCCGGTGCGCGTCGAAAAACTGAAGACTCGCAACAAGAACAGCTTGGAAGCTAGCAATTACATCACCTGGACACAGTACAACGAGAATAATCAGCCGCTCTTGATCGTTCGCCCAGAAGGCAACAGCCTGGAGTTCGAGTATGAGTCCGGTGTCGTCAGCGGGATTGGCGATTACGCGCCGCGCAAGGGGCTTTTGCTGCGGCAAACGCGCAGGCCCGGCAACCCCTATAAGACCAGCAACAGCAACTTTCCTTCCGATCCCACGAATCCGGCGTATTTGATCCCTGCGCCGCGCGATAGCGCGAGCAATGGCCAGACCGAACTTACCAAGCGATTCTTCTACGATCCTCTGTTTAATCGACAGATTGCCGTGATCGAAGAACGCGGTAACCCCGTTGCCGCCGGGAACACGTACTTCACGCCTCAGAACGGCGGCACAACGCCGACGAACGCCGACCGTAGTCGCTATGCGACGATTACCTATCTCGACTACCAAAAGAACACTGTCTCCACGGTGATCAACAATACGGTGCTTCAGGATCTGCTCGGCCTTACCAACACCGAGGTCCAGGCCCTGATCGACCATGTGGACGATCAGATGACCGATACCGGTGGTTCAGGCGGGATTCCCAGCGGCTTTGAAATGAATCTCGGCGACATCAACGGTGATGGAACGGGCGACGGTGCGTCATCCGGTCTCGTCGCGGCCAACATCCTGGGAAACATGGTCAAGGTCA
>CAUJKL010000095.1 GCA_963204995.1 Planctomycetota bacterium
ATACGTGTTGCCGTCCGCGTCTCCGTGATCGTTGATGTTCAGGATGTCGCCCACTGGCAACACATTCGTCTTGATGGTCGCTGTCGGCGCGGCGCTGTGCATGTCGCCGTTAACACTGATGGTTCCCAGAATGCCATCCAATGAATCCATCGTGTTTCCAACGTTAACGGTGTCGCTATCGTCACCACCGCTGATCGTGGTTGGTGCGGCCGCAGCGGTGGCGCGGACGTTGATGATGTCGGCACCGCCGAATGTATTGACTGAGACGGTGCCTGAACTTGTCGACAGGTCCAGGTTCACGGTATCGACGTCGCTGTCAGTGCTGACGGTGATCGTCGTGCCGGCGACCACGCTGCCAAGAATGTCGACTGTCGAACCAACGGCTGCGTCCGCATTGCCGAAGTCGCCGTTGATCGCGATTGTCGTCGCCGCGTCGACAATCGCCCCTGCCGGAAGGCTGACGTTGTCTCCGCCGTTCAACGTGATGGCCGCCGTCGTATCCTGCACCGTAACACCGGTGTTAACGGTCAAGTCGTCGCCGACTGCCGCCGAATCGGTCGCCGTATAGGTCATGCCGCCTGAGGTGATGGCATTGGCCGCAATGGTGAGCGGACTGCTTGCGCGGATCTCGCCGTTGCCACCCACGCCACTTACCGAGTTGGCATTCGGGCCGCCCAAGTTGGTCAGCGTCAGCCCGCCGGCCGTATCCGTGACGAAGATGCCACCGGCTGTCGTGTTGCTGACGTCGAGATTCGTCACCTCGACGTGAATCGGTTGGCCGACCGCGCCGATGCCGCCGCCACCAGTCAACGTGAGGTCCATACCGGTGATCTCGTTCGCCGCATCGGTCTCGAAGTCCGTGACAGCTCCGGCGGAATTGATCGTGATCGTCGTGCCCGTGCTCGTTCCGGCCAGGGCTGTGTTGGAGTCTTCGTTGATCGTGACTACACCTGTCGAAGTGAAGGTCAGCGTGTCGAAGTTGGCTGTGCCTGGCGAGTCAATCGTGATCGGCGTACCCGTGAGGGAGGCGTTGCCGCCGACGGTGAAGATGTCCGTCGCGTTGTCCGTCAACAGGATCGAGCCGCCCGTCAAGCTGGCATCTCCCGTAACCATGATGGTACTTCCCGATGCGTCAGTAATCGGCCCGGCAGTTGTCACCATGAGGTTGCCCGCCAATACCATTCCACCCAACTCGACCGAATCTGTTCCAGTTCCTGTATTGATCGTAAGATTGGCGTTGCCGTGGGCGTTGTCGGCACTGGTTACAGTAATCGTATCGTCGCCGTCGATGATCGAGGCGGTGTCGATGACGACCGTCGTGTTGCCGAAGAGATGAGCGGTTTCAAAGGCCGCGCCGCCGCTGGTTCCGGTCACCACGATAGCCGGTACGAGACCGGTCGCATTGTCAAAGCCATTGGTTAACGTCACAACGTCGTCAGCGCCGGGCAGCGACAGCGTCGCGAGCAACATGCCGCTGATGTCCACGGGCTCCAGACCAGCGAACGTGATTGTGCTGCCATTGACAGCGACTGTGCCGTTGCCTGTGGTTGCCACCTCGGGCGTGTACGTTGCCGTATTCGTTCCATCACCGATCACCGCCAGCGAATCGCTCCCAGCCCCGCCGCTGAAGAGGAGACCGCCGGGGATGACGCTGAGCGGGTCGCCGTTGCTGTAGTCCACCGTCAATCGATTATCATCACCAGCCCCTTGGACGACCAGGAATCCAACATCGGCAAAGTCAATGGTCGTTGCCGGATTCATGGGATCGTCCGTATTGAACAGCCTTCCGCTTGTCGGGCCGCTCAACGTCAGCGTTACATTCCTGAACGTGCTGTCCAACGGCAGCGTGAGACGGTCGCCCGAGGGAATGTCGCTTTCGTCGATCGTCCCGATACCTGTATCCGAGAGATCGGTAAGTCGTGTCCCGAGGCTAGTGCTCGTACTGAGCGTGGCGGTGAACACCTCAGCCAGTTCGATGATGTTGTCGTCCGTGATAACGACCGTGACTATCTTGTCCAGCGTATCGCCGGCAGCAAACATCACCGCGTCGCTATCGTTGTCGTAATCCGCATTCGTGCCGCCTGACGAACCAGTGGCGGAGCCGTTCATGTAGCTCACGTCCACCGTCACAGGAATATCGATTGGATTGTCTAAGGAGATCGTGAACGTAAGTGTCCCTGCATCTTCGTTCACTGTCTGGCCGCTGATCGTGAACGTAGCGGTGTCGTCGTCGTCGATCGTATACGTATGCACGCTCAGCGTCGCTGCATCGCCGTTGGCGTCGCCAACCGAGAGGTCTCCCGTTGGGTTCTGCAGCGTCAGTTCGATTGTCTCGTTCAATTCGACGGTTGGATCGGGTGTGATCGACAGATTGGTTGGGAACCGGACGCTGGCATAACTACCGGCGGGAATGGTCACACTGGCGGTGTTCGTGAAGTCGTTGCCGGGCGTCGCGTCACCGCCGGTTACGTTCACCTGGACGGTCTCATCACTTGCCAAGGTTCCGGTCACGAGCAAGAAAGGCAGGTTGCCGCCGGAAGTCTCGTCGTCGTTGGACGTTGGCGTGAGGAATTCGATGTCGGCGGCCAGCAATCGCCGATCTTCCAGCGACTCCAAAAACAGCCTTCGTCGTTTGCCGCGCGCTGGCTTGCGAGTCTTGTCTTGAAAAGCACCGCTAAGCCGCTTGGAACCCCATCGGATCATAATCACAACCCTTGCAAAGTATTCACTCTAACAACCAAAATAGGGGAGAATCATATTAATATAGGGTCAATAGGAAGCCCAGGTAAATGGTTATTGTGGATAAATTCCAGATAAATCATAGAGTTTATGATCGCTCTCAAGAGCGTGCTCCGTCAGTTCAGAAACACATCTCTTCGTGGTTCGATCATTTCACAGCTCAGAGGGTGGATAGTTCGCCGGGGTAAGGACCAGTCTGAGCGTTTACGTGGTTACAACCTCGTGCGGTCAGCAGCAAGAACTTTCTCGTGTACAACCGCTGAGTTGCTTGCGATAGCGAGTCGGATTGAATATGGTCGAGGATTGGACTTGATCCCCTCATTCGAGCCCGTTTAGGCTGAGGACAGGAACGCTCTTCCATGCTGCGTAAAGGTGACGAACCAGTTCTGGGATATCGCTTAGTGCGATTCTTGGGGAAAGGCCAGTATGGTGAGGTGTGGCAGGCCAACGGCCCCGGCGGCACACGCGTCGCTCTGAAGTTCATTAACGTCAGTGGGGCTCAAGGTCAGAAAGAGCTGCGAGGTGTTCAACGCGTTAAAGAGATTCGGCATCCGCATTTGATGCCGATCACGGCGCTTTGGTTGTTGGACGAAGAGGGGAATTCGCTCGACGACACGTACTTCCAAACCGTCGTGAGCGACGAACGGGAGGCCTTGAAGGGAACGCTCGCCATTGACGCGAAGCACCCCACGCTGCTCGTCGTCGCAATGGGATATTGTGACGAGAATCTGTCCGATCGCTTGGCCGAAGTTAACGCAGGCATCCCGCAGTCTGAGTGGCATGGGATTCCCGTCGAGGAACTCTTGATCTACATGTCCGAAGCAGCGAAGGCGATCGATTTTCTCAACTCGCCGCGACATGATCTCGGCGATGGGCTGGTATCGATTCAGCATTGCGATATCAAGCCGGCGAACATCATGCTCGTTGGCGGAGCGGTGCAAGTCTGTGACTTCGGTTTGGCGCGGATGATGAGCGACAACCTGAAGGCAACTGCGACCGGGATGGTCGGCTCGCCAGCGTTTATGGCTCCCGAGTGCATCCGCAAGCGTCCCAGTACCGCGAGCGATCAGTACTCGCTGGCCATCACTTACTATGAGCTGCGAAGCGGACGCTTGCCTTTTCACGATCTCTCTTACATGGCGGTACTCGACTCGCACCAAGCGGGAGTGTTGGATTTCTCGGCCGTAGGCGAGGACGAGCAGGCTGTGTTGCGGCGAGCAACCGCACTCGAGCCCGAAGACCGGTACGCCACCTGCCTGGAGATGGTCGGTGCTCTAGAGGAGGCATTGGCTGGCGAGTTGCCGAATCTACGGTCGAGCCCCGCCGCCGGCAAGCTGCGGGCTCAGTCACCCAGCGCACGAAGCATTGCGTCCGACACGGCGCGAGCCACGGGAACCACTCGCGAGAACGCTCGCCGATCTCGCCGAGTAACACGCCTGGGAACCAAACTCGGATTGGGACTTGCTCTGCTGGCCCTGGCGGGCCTTGCGGTGGTGTTCACCGTCCCAGGCATCCGAGAAACTATTAGAACACTCATCGCAGCTGACGAAGGCCAACAAGGTGAGCAGGAAACGGCGGAAGCAGCGACCGCAACTCAGACGAGCAATGCCAGCACCGCGCCAATCGACTTTGATGCCGCGTTGGCGGAGGCTGAGCAAAACCTTCAGGAGGATGATCTCGACAAATCGGCACAACAATTCCAGGATCTCGAAAAAAGCTTGTCGAATAGCGGCGTCGCGGCATCCACGAGACTGCTGGACAGCGCTCGTCTTGGCTCGCTACGGGTTCAAGCTCGCCGATCGGATGTCGATTGGAACACGACACTCGCCGCGCTTCAGCAACTCGGCCAATCTTCTTCGCTAGACGCGCAGGCGTCGGCTCGCCTTGACGTGTTGGAGCTGCTCGGTAAGGCCACGTTAGGCCAAGCCACATTGGAAGAACGTATTAAAGAACTAGTTCGTCTTCTCCCGCAGAAGCAGCTTCTTGACCGTTGGGAAACCGCCGAGCTTGCCCGCCTCCAAACGGATGCTTTGGGTGAAGTGGCCGAGGCCCAGCAAGAACGCTCGCTGGAACCAGCGTTGCTGGACGATATCGTGAAGCTGGGTGGCGACAAGGTCGGTTTATTACTCGCTCGCGCCGAACGTCAATACAATCAACGCGCCTTTGCTGACAGCCGTGCCACGTTGGCCCAAATTGGCGGCGACGCACGAGACGAGGACAGGATTCGTCGCGACAAGATCTTGCTCATGAATGACCTGACGGACGACGCATTTGATGCGCAGACCGCCGTGTCGAGGTTTGCGTCGATTGCAGCGAAGCTGCCGGACCCAACGCAAGTCGTCTCATTGCTGTTGGAACGCGCGCGCACAACACCCGCGATCATCGATACGACCGCCGAGCAACTTGCTCTTGTGGGGCGAGCCGCCGGAGGTGAGACGCGAGCCCAATTGAACAGGGCTTATGCCTCGTTATTGGCGCTGCGTATCCGGGCCAGACTACCATTGAGTGACGTTTCAGTAGCTGACTTGCTGCGCGACTGTGAACAGGTGCGGATCATCGACAAGGCCGATCCTCTCGTCAACACATGTTGGGTCGAGTGCCGTATCTTGTCACCGACGAAGGATGTGGATCGCCTGACTTGGGCGGAACTCGACACGAATGTGCAACAGGCCATTCGCTCGAAAGATGTTGAACCGTCACACGTCGCTTACTTTCACTTCGTCGCGGGACTGTTACTACACCACCATCCGACTCCCAAGAGCAGCGACGGAGCGGACGAGATCTTGAAGACTCGCGACATGGATTCCGAGTTGCTACAGTTGCCGCGTCGTCGTCGTCTGATCGAGGAGATCTTAGTCGCTGCCGCTGCGGAGATCGGTTTGCCGACGGATGCCGACTTGGCTCACGAGTTCACTGCCGGAAACGATGTACAAACCGCGTATCGTTATCTGGAGTTCGGCTCGCGCTCGGAAGTTCCCCACTCGGATGCGTGGAAGGCGAGCTACATCATCGCCGCCGCGCTAGTCGCCGATGCGCAAGCCGCCGACAATTGGTTACAGCTCAGCGACGAGATGCTGGCGAACAAAGACTCGACGGCTTTTCTAGAGTCGCAGCAACTCATCGGGCAAGTCTTGCTGCTCAGCGCACGGGGCTTTGCACAACGCTTCCAGAAACTTCAGCAGTCGGCGGATCGCGACAAGGCGATTCAGCGGTACGCGGCGTTGATCGCTCGGCTGCATAACCCACGGCGCGTGAATGTTGAATTTGCGGACCTCGCGCTGTACACGCAAGTCGTTCGGCCAGCTTACGAACTCGCCAGCCGATCGATTCCCAATTTGGATGAAGTCTCACCTGATCTGAAGCCCTCGCTAGCTCGCATTTACGGTGCCGTGGGGCGATTGCTGGAACGTGATGCGGCGGTCAGTCGATTGGTTTCAGGGGACGCCGCTAAGTCGGAGCGTGTGGCGGAGGCATACGCCACGGCTGCCAGGCTTGACATGCGTGCGGAGTATTTAGTTGGCACGGGGCGGGCGATTGTCAACTCGCCTGATTACATCGAGCGTTTGCAAGAGTTAGGGGAACTCGCGGATCGCGTTCAAAAGCTGGATAATCAGCTCCCCGAAGGCTATGCGCTCAAAAGCAATGCGCTGGTGATCGAATCGCGGCAGAAGACGAACTACTCCGAGAGTCGCGAACTGCTTCTGGATGCGATCAAGGCTTGCAACAGGGCCATCGAACTCAGCCAGCCCGGCGATGACGATTACGCCAGCAATTACGAAGTGCTCAGTGCCGCCCACCTGGAAACCGCTTTTTTTACAGATACGCTCGAAGGGAAGAGGACGCATCTTGTGCAGGCCGAAGATGCGGCGCGCCTAGCGCTCGAAGTCAAAGAACGACTGCGTCCGGAGAATGCCTTTAATTGCTTGGGGAACGCACTGGAAGATCGAGCTTATTATCTCGGTGAGATTGCGAATTACAAACCGGCCTTGGAGGCGTTCATCGACGGTGCCGGCGTGGCTGCCGACGCAGGCCGTGATGCTTCCAACTCCTTGTATGCTGCGGGGCGTTGTAGACTCCGGCAAGTGCTAGCCGATGGGTTGCGCGAGGGCGAAAAGGACTCCGCATTGATGCAGGCCGAGCTTGAACTGAAGCAAGCGATCGGCGCATGGCGTTTGTTCTCGCAGAAGAAGGCCATTCAGCACCGGATCGCGGAAGCTGAATTCTGGCGCAGCGAGGTGATACGTTCACGCGCGATGAGGCGGCCCACGACTGCGGAAGCCCTGCCGTTGCTTGCCGATGCCGAATCGGCACGGGAGGCAAGCGTACAACTGGCAAAGACACTGAAGTCGCTCTACTGGGCCGAATACCAAATCGAGTGGGCGAAGCTGGCGTGGGATCGTGCAGCGTCATCCAGTTCCCTCGACGAAGCCAAGAAGTTCCTCACGATTTCCGCCGAGCGCGCGGAGGCGGTGCTCGCGGAAGACAAACTTGAAGCCTCCGCGCTGCAGATTAGCCCGAACGCAAAGCGAGGCGCACTATCACAGTTGATTCAAGTTGACTTGACGCGTTCCGACTTGCTGCTTAGGTCGCTCAAGGACTCCCAGTGGACGCCGGCGTTCGAGAACGAAGCCGAGGCTTACGCTCAGGCTGCGGTGAGGACCGCCGGGCGAATTCAGGATGAGTTTACGTCGCGTTCCGCGAGAATCTCGGCACTGACGATGCTCGGCAGCATCAAGATCAAGTCAGCCAGAAATTCCAACTTTTCCGCGCAGCAGGCAGCAACCGCAACTGACAGTGCTGAGAAGAGCTTTCGAGAGGCAGTTAAGTTGGGCGGCGATGACATCGGCCTTTGTGCGCAAGCTCGCGTTGGTCTGGCGAGTTTACTCATGCGACGGATGACCTGGACCAACGATGCGTCGGTGAGAACGAAACTGCGGGACGAGAGCCTGCAGACGCTCAGCCCAATCCAACCCGAGCACGTCGACCCCCAGTACTTTCAGCAGGTCTCACGACTTCGAATACAGCTGAACGCAGAGAAATAGTACGATCGCCGTAATCTGCATAGCCTGCGGGGAATTTAACGATTTCGCGGCGCGCTCAATATTCCGGTCGTAACGATTTGACAGACAGTGATAGTAAAGTTGGTCGTATCGGTGGGCCGATGGCATAGTTGTGTGTGAATAGACCAATTGCGGGGATAATCTCGGCAGGCCGACTCGCACGCGAGCGTTTGCCCAGCCATGGACGGCTCGGTACTTAGAAGAAATGAGCGGCAATGCCAGCTCATTCATAACCAAGGAGGGGG
>CAUJKL010000096.1 GCA_963204995.1 Planctomycetota bacterium
TTCCATTGGTTTGGCAAGTTAGATACGCGTGCAAGTGTGGCGGAAGCACAGACAAATGTCGCTCGCGCGCATCTGGCTGCGGCGGAGTTGGGAACGATCGCCAAGGTGAAACGCGCCTACTACGAGCTGTATTTCATCCAACAAGCCACCGCTGTCACCAAGCAACAACAAGCCCTGCTCGGTCAAATCCGCGACGTGGCCAATAAACGCTACGCGGCATCGCTAACCAGCCAGCAAGATGTGCTGCGGGCCGATCTGGAAATCTCGAACGTCGAGAACGAGTTGATTCGATTGCGCCAGCAGATGGAGAGCGGCCAGGCCCGCCTCGCCCGCATTCTGCACGTCGCACCGCAGACGAACGTGCTGGCGCTCGATCAACTTCCGCCTGAACAGGCTCCACGCGATCTCGCGTGGTTACAACATCAGGCGGTGGCGGCCAGACCTGAACTTCACGCTCAGTTGGCCGCGCTTGAACGAGATCAGCTGGCGGTTGACTTGGCTCAATACGACTACAAACCGGACGTGACGCTAGGCTTCTCGTGGATCGATGTTGCCGACGCCGGTCTGAGCCCCGTGGCGAATGGCCGCGACGCATTTTTGCTGACAGCGGGCGTCAACTTGCCCATCTACCAGAGGCGTCTGGATTCCTCGGTGCGATCTGCCGAAGCCAAGGCGGTCTCATCGGCACGAGAATACGATTCGCTGCGAGACGGGACGCTGGAAGAAGTGACCGACCTGTTCGCTCAGGCCAAGAGCCAGCAAGATTTGCTGACTTTGTTTCGGGAAGACATCTTACCGAAGGCGCGACAGACTTTGGAAGTTTCGAGCCGCGCTTACAACGTCGGCGAAGTTGACTTTTTACAGTTGATCGACAATTGGCGGCAGTTACTTCGCTACGAGGTCATGAACTACCGCTCGGAAGCTTCGCTACGCCAGACGGTGGCGGAACTTGAACGAGTGGTTGGAGGCTTCGCTGGTCCGTCTGCCGAACTCATCGGCGAACCGGGCGGCGCGTTACAACCACTGCCACCGCCGCAATAACATTTTGGAGAGGCCGGAGTCTGACAAGTTGAATACGGCAACTCCAAGTTGCCAACCAGGGGGAACAAGGATGTTAAACGCGACGAACGCATTGCGCTGGCTCGCACTGTTGGCGCTCGTACTGATTGCAGGTTGCGCGACTGCGTACCACAGCTATTCCGGCTGCTACGTCGATTGCAGGTACTGCGCCCCGCCACCGCTGCCATACATCCACTACGAAGGCTGCGTGTGCCATTCGTGTGCGGCATCGCAGTATTTGTCAATGCCATCGCAAGCGGTGGAAGAACAAGCTGCGGAACAGCAGACGCCGATGGAGTGACTGGAGTTTGGCAGACGGGCTGTTGCTTGCCCGTCGGCACTTCGTCGCCAGATAGCTAAATTGAGACTGTGGAGCACACCTCAGCCGAGACGGCCGCGACAATCGACCGCTCGGCTCTCATTGTATAGCACCCAACTCTTCGCCAATCTCACTCTGAGGGCTGGGGGGGCTTTTCACCGAACTTGGCTTCGTACAGTTTGACGAACTTCTCGGCTCGCGACGGATCACATTGGAAACACTGCGACTCTGCGCGGTTGTGCTCTTCGCACCAGTCTCCCTTGGCCTTGAAGTCGTCGGCCGCTTTACTGCTGCACATACTGCACTCTTCCTCCGGAATGCCGTGTTCCGCACACCACCAGCCACCGTGATCGTGGCCGTCGCCCTCTGCGTGATCGTGACCTTCGTGGGACTCGGACGCAACTTGCGTCGAGCCCTGATCGCTCGCTTGCTGGTTGCAACCGGCCAGCGACATCAAGGCCAACGCCGCGATAGAAAACCAAACGGATGTCAAATTCACAAACTTCATCACTTCCTCCTTGAGGTTTTTACCTCGTTTGAATAACGAACAACGTCAGTCATCATCCACGGTCGAGAATTGAGGCCGTCGCGACTGGCCCGCCAAACGATCCACTTCGTCAGCTTCGACTTCACTTTCCACTTTCGTTCGTCCGATCGGCCCGGCAAACACCATGTACAACACGCGCAGAACAAGTAGCGACATCACCGTGGCGCTGATCACGCCGCCGATAACAACCGTCGCCAACGGCCGCTGCACTTCCGCCCCCATGCCGGTGTTGAGCGCCATGTGCAAGAAACCGAGTGCGGCAACGAGCGTCGTCATCAACACCGGCCTCAAGCGTGTCATGGCGGCTGTCTCGACTGCCTCCTCCAGCCCCATCCCCTGTCGACGGAGACGACGGATCGTCGAGACCAGCAGCATGTCGTCCAGCACGGCGACGCCTGACAAGGCGACGAAACCAATCGCGGCCGAGATTGAAAACGGCATGTCGCGAATCCACAGCGCGATGATCCCGCCAGTCCAGGCGAACGGCACACCCGTGAAGACACGAATGGCATCGATGATGTTTCGGTAGGTCAAATACAGCAGCCCGAAGATCAGCGTGATTGCCAGTGGCACGACAACCATCAATCGCCGCTGGGCGCTAATCAGATTCTCGAACTGCCCGCCCCATTCCAGGTGGTAGCGGCCTGGTGGCAGCTTCACTTCCTCTTCAATGCGACGCTGTGCCTCTGCTACAAAGCCGCCCATGTCACGGCCGCGAATGTTTGTCGAGATCGTGATCCGCCGGTAACCCCATTCGCGCGTGATGGTCGAGGGCCCTTCGACCTCCTTAATGTCAGCTAGCCGCTGGAGCGGAATGCGCTCGCCTGATGCCGGGCTGATTTGGATGGCTCCGATGGCGGCCGGGTCGCTTCGAAACTGTTCGGGCAATCGCACAACCAGAGGAAAACGAAGCTGGCCTTCGTAGACCTCGCCGAGCTTAAAGCTGCCGAGAGACTCAACGAGATCGAGTACTTGCTTGGCCGATACGCCGTAGCGGGCGATTTCATCCTGTTTGACTTTGATCTGCAAAACCGGCTGACCCGTGATCTGTTCGACCGCCACGTCTGCGCTACCGTCGATCGAGCGGAGTATCTTCTCGATCTCTTCGGCTTTGTCGACCAGCGTATCGAAGTCGTCACCGAACAGCTTCACGGCCACGTCGGAACGGATGCCGCTGATCATTTCATTGATGCGCATTTCGATCGGCTGCGTCATGGCGATGCGTTGGCCAGGGAGTTCACGCAGCGATTGTTGGATCAACACGGTTAGTTGATCCTGCGTCTTCGCCCGCGTCCACCGCTTGCGATCCTGGAGTGTGATGAACACGTCGGTCAGTTCGACGCCCATTGGATCGGTGGCTACTTCGGCACTACCGATCCGACTCCAGACGTGTTCGACTTCGTCCGGGAACTCTCGGAGAATCGCCTGTTCCATCTGCGTGTTGTAGCGAATCGATTCGTCCAGATCGGTCCCTGCGAGACGGACAACATTGATGGCAATGGCACCTTCCGAAAGCTTTGGCACGAACTCGCGACCTAGGTTCGGGGCGATGAATCCAAACGCGATGACCAGCACACATAACGCGAAGCCGATGACGACGACCTTCTGGTCCATCGTGAAGTGCAGCACCGGTTGATAGGCGCGCTTAATCCAGCGAATCAGCAGCGGCTCCCGCTCTTCCAGTCGCTTGGGCAGCATGTAGCTCGCCAGCACCGGCATCAGCGTCAGCGAGAGGATCATCGAGCCGGCCAAGGCAAAGATTACCGTCAGCGCCATCGGCCGGAACAGTTTGCCTTCGACCCCCTCCAGCGTCAGGATCGGCAAATAGACAATCATGATGATCATTTCGCCAAACATCGTCGGCTTGCGAACTTCAATGGCCGCTTCACGCACGACATCCAGCTTGGTCTGGCCACGTGGAATGCCATGTGAGAGACGCCGCACGCAGTTCTCGATCATGACGACGGAACTGTCGACGACCAGGCCAAAGTCGATCGAGCCCAGGCTGAGAAGGCTGGCGGCGATGCCGAACTGCAGCATGCCGGAGAAGGCACACAGCATCGACAGCGGAATCGCAAGCGCAACGATCAGGCCAGCTCGCAAGTTGCCCAGGAACATGAACAGTATGGCAATGACCAGCAAGCCACCTTCGAATAGGTTTTGCTCCACGGTTCGGATCACGTGATCGACGAGTTCCGTGCGGTCGTAGACCGTTTCGACTTCGACGCCCGGCGGTAGTGAAGGTTTAATCTCTTCCATCTTCGCCTTGAGCGAGTTCGTCACTTCGTGGCTGTTCTCTCCCATCAGCATGAATCCGAGGCCGTAAACGACTTCGCCCTTGCCATCGGCTGTGACGGCCCCTCGACGAATCTCGTGGCCGATCTCGACGTCGGCAACGTCACGCACGCGAATGGGAACTCCATCCTTGGCGCGAATGACGATATTCTCAATCTGCTGCGCATTGACGGTACGACCGATACCGTGGACCAGCAGCATCTCCGCGTTTCGCGTGATGTTTCCGCCGCCGACGTTTCGATTGTTCTCGCGCACGGCAGTGACGACTTCATCAAACGTCAAGCCATGCTTGATGACCTGGTTGGGATCGATGCGGACCTGGTATTGCTTCTCATAGCCGCCCCAACTGTTCACCTCGGCCGACCCAGCAACGGTCCGCATTTGCGGTCGGATGACCCAATCGTGGATCGTCCGCAGTTCGGTCAGCTTCTCGATGCGTCGCGCAGGGGGAAGCGACGCGATATCAACTCCCTCGGCTCGCACGACGTAGTGAAAGACTTCGCCCAACCCAGTCGACACAGGTCCCATTGTCGGCCGTTCGATACCTTCGGGCAGCTCGACGGTCGCCAGCCGTTCGCCAATCAGTTGCCGAGCGAAGTAGATGTCCGTGCCATCCTCGAAGGTGACAACAACCTGTGACATCCCGAACTTCGAGACCGACCGCAGTTTCTCCAGATCGGGCAGCCCGCTGATGACCTGCTCGATTGGAAACGTAATCTGTTGCTCAACCTCTTCGGGTGAAAGCGACGGCGCGGTTGTGTTGACCTGCACCATCACCGGCGTGGTGTCGGGAAAGGCGTCGATGTCGATGTATTGCAGCGACCAGGCACCCGCCGCGATGATCACAGCGACCGCCACGAGCACAACCGCTCGATTCCGCAACGAGAAATCGATTATCCAATTCAACATCCGCTTTTCCTTACGAGTCCGTTCACGTTTCCACTTGTTTCAGGCGTTTCGGTCCGACCGGACCGTTTAGTGCTCGCACAGTCAGCCGGCGCCAAGATTGCCCTTCAGCAACTCCGCTCGCAGCACACCGCTCCCTTTGGTCACGACGACTTCACCGGGCAATAGCCCCGCGATCACTTCCGTGTAGTCGCCATTGATAACGCCGGGCCGGACCATTCGCGTGTGAAAGACTTTGTATGAATCCTTTGCCAGGTAGTGCTTGTCGCGAACGAACGCCACGTGGCAGCAGCCTTCCCAATGAATGGCGTCGTTGGGCGCGATGATCGCTTCATCTTCCTCGCGAAGTACAATCCGGCCGGCACCGAAGCTTTCGTCACGTAGGCCACCATCGTCGTTGGGAAGCTCCGCTCGCACTTTGACCGTCCGCGTTTCGGAATCGATGTGCGAACTGATCCATGTGATCTGGCCGGAGTGCTCACGCAGGCCACCATCTGGATTGAATTCGACTTGTTGCCCCACTTTGACGTATCGAGCATCTTCCAATGCGACGTCCAGCAGCAGCCACATTCGCCGGTTGTCCACAATCGTGAATAGTGTCCTTGTTGTGTCGACCACCTCACCCGCGACGACGTCGCGCGCCGTAACAACACCATCGCGTGGTGCGAGAACTGGGACGAGGTTGGCTGTCGCCGGTGGCTTGTCGAGCCGCTCGATTTCCGAGGGTGGCAAGCCGAGGGCCTGAAGTTGGCTCGCAATGGCAGCCCCGTTCTTTCCTCGCACGTCTTCCAGCGTGATTTGCAAACCCAGGTTGGCCAGAATCTGAATGGCCTTGCGAACTGCGGCTTCGGCCTGTTCGCGTGCCGATTCGGCTTCCAGCAATCGGCTCCCCGCCACCACATTCCCCAGCCCTGACAATCGCTGCACGGTCTGGTCGTGCAAGTTGAGCTGAGCGGCGGCTTGCAGCAGTTCCGCTTTGGCCTGTCCGACAACGACGGCATCGACTAGTGCTAACAGGTCGCCTTCCCGAACCGGATCGCCGACGTTCTTTTCGACTCGCCAAATCGTACCTGCTGCCCGGCATGACAAGCGAGTGACCCGGGTCGGGTCGTAACGAATCTCGCCGCTTGCCGAAACCGTTTCCACGATTCGCCCCCGGTCCACGAGACCAATGTCGATGCCGGCCTTATCCGCGGCTTCAGCGGAAGCAAACTGAATACGCCGCAGATGCATCTTGCATGACGGATCGTTCTTCGACC